>CAZLBU010000148.1:3389-5323 GCA_964557815.1 uncultured Bifidobacteriaceae bacterium
TCGACCCCACCCTGTTCCCGCGCGACACGGTGCTCCTGGAGCCGCAGGCCCGCTACTTCTTCGTGGACGAGATCGTCGCGGGGACGATGCGCGCAACCGGCTGGTCCGTCGAAGCGTGCTTCGCGGCCGGCTACGTACTCACGCTGGTGCTGCTCTACCTGGCACTCTGGCGGCTCGGGCACGTGCTCTTTCAATCACCGCTCGCGTCCTGGGCCTTCGTCGCCGCGGAGTCGCTGCGCCACCGCATCACGAAGACCGGCGTCAACATGATCGAGAGCTACTTCCACCCACGCGTGCTGGTCTTCGCGATCGGCGTCTGGGCCATCGGCGCCTACCTGCGCGGACGCCCGCGGCTCGCCATGGGCGCGATCCTTGCGGCTGGCCTGCTGCACCCCACGATGGCGGCCTTCTTCGTGCTCTTCCTCGCGGTCGCCATCTGGACCACCGAGCCGCACGCGCGGAGGGTCGTCGGCCTGCTCGGCGTCGCTGGCATCGTCGGCGTCGCGTGGCTGCTGCTGGCCGGGCCGATGCAGGGATCCCTGCGACCGATGGATCCGCAATGGCGTGAGCTCCTCTCCACGAAGGATTACCTCTTCCCGGTCCGTGACTGGGCCGCGGGCGCGTGGATCGCCAACCTCGGGACGGCGGGCCTGGCCATCGGCACGCTTGCGTGGCGGGTGAGCCGCGGGGCGGCGGCCGCCCGCGAGCGCGGGCTGCTGGCGGGGGCGATTGTCCTGCTGGGCGGCTTCCTCCTCACGCTGCCCGCGGTATCGGCGGGCTCCGCCCTGTTCGTCCAGCTGCAGATCTCCCGCGTCTTCTGGATCCTCGACCTGCTGGGCACGATCGCGATCGTCTGGCTCCTCGTGGATGCGCCCAGGGAACCTGCGCGGCCACCCGTGCGATGGCGGCGGGCCGTGGCGGCCCTGCTCATCGTGGCAGCCGCGGCCCGCGGCCTGTGGGTCGGCCTCGTCGAGCACGGCGACCGACCGCTCATCGCCGTGGGGCTGCCCGACGGCGACTGGACGCGGGTGATCCACTGGGCAGAGCAGCAGCCGTCCGGCGTCCACCTGCTGGCCGACCCGGGGCACGCATGGCGTTACGGCACGCCGCTCCGGCACGCCGGCCGGGACGTGTTCCTGGAAGAGGTGAAGGACACGGCCCTGGCCATCTACGCGCGGGAGTCGGCGGCGCGCGTGATCGAGCGTCGCGAGGCCCTCGGCGACTTCGGCGCGCTCGATGCCGCCGCCGCGCGGGCACTGGCTGAGCGTTACCGGCTCGACTACCTCGTCATCGACCGCGACCTGGATCTCCCCCTCGCGCACCGAGAGGGCCCCTTCCGAATCTACGCGCTCGCGCGCCCACGCTAGGGACGGAGAACCCCAGAACCTCAGAACCCCAGAACCCGATTCGCGTACAATGCCCCGCACCAACGGAGGCACGTATGGCAGCACCTGTTTCGCGTCGCGATTTCACCCGCTTGTTCGCCCTCGGCGGTTCGGCGGCCCTCTTTGCGGATCCGGTGTGGGCCAGCCAGGCGGCGCCGGCTCCCTCGTTGGCGCCCGGAGGGGCGGCGGGCGGGGAGGCGTTCTGGGCGAGCGTCCGCGAGCAGTTCGTGATGCCGCCCGACCTGGCGGTGATGAACGCCGCGAACCTGTGCCCCTCGTCGCGCGTCGTGCTCGAGACGCTGACGAAGGAAACGCGCAGCGTGGACCAGGATCCGTCGCCGAACAATCGCGCGCGGCTCTACCCCGAGAAGGAGCAGACCCGGAAGGCGCTCGCGGAGTTCCTTCGCGTCACGCCCGAGGAAGTCATCATCACGCGGAACACCAGCGAGTCGAACAACATGGTGTCGAGCGGGCTGGACCTGAAGGCGGGCGACGAGGTCATCGTCCACGCCGACAACCACCCGAGCAATCTGAACGCGTGGCGCGAGA
>CAZLBU010000148.1:5333-7239 GCA_964557815.1 uncultured Bifidobacteriaceae bacterium
CGTCACCATCGAGCAGAAGAACCCGCACCCCGGCGCCGGGCACTACGAGGAGGCGTTCACGCGCGCCATCACGCCGCGGACGAGGGTGATCGCGTTCACGCACCTGACCAGCACGGTCGGTGACTACATGCCGGCAAGGGCGCTCTGCCGCATCGCGCGCGAGCGCGGGGTGCTGTCGCTCGTGGACGGCGCGCAGAGCTTCGGCCTGCTGGACGTCAACCTCGCCGACATGCAGCCCGACTTCTACACGGGCAGCGCGCACAAGTGGCCGTGCGGTGCGCGCGAGTGCGGCGTCCTCTACGTGAACAAGGCCGTGCAGGATCGGCTGTGGCCGAGCATCTACAGCGCGTATCCCGGCGCGGTCGGCTTCTCGAAGACCTTCGAAGGGTTCGGGCAGCGCGACGAGGCGACGATGATCGCCTTCCGCGAGGCGCTGGCATTCCAGACGAAGGTCGGCAGGGCGGCCATCGAGCAGCGCGCGCGCGACCTCACCACGCAGCTGATGGACGGCCTGGCGAAGCTGCCGGGCGTCAAGGTGTGGACCTCACCGGTCGCCGAGCGTCGGGTGTCCGTGGTCTCGTTCGTGCCGGGCTCGCTCGATGCCGGAAAGCTGGCCACCGCACTCTACGAGAAGGACAAGGTGGCCATCACCACGCGGGGCGGCCAGGATCGTCCGGGCATCCGGGTGTCGCCGCACTTCTACAACAGCCCCGCGGAAGTGGATCGCCTGCTGGCCGCACTCGGGAAGTACCTGAAGACCGGCCTCTGAACACCGATGCGGCCGCAGATGGGCGGCAGATGCCGCAGAGCCTGGGACACGGCGGGGCCGCGGATGCGCAGATGCGAATGGGCGACCAGCCGCAGCCCTGCGGCCTCGTGACTATCTGTCTGCGTCCGCGTCGAGCGTGATGGGCGGCAGATCGGCGAGCCAACGGTAGAGGTTCACCAGGCCGAGCGCACGCTCGCGGGCCTCGGCCGCGACGTCGCCGGGCTCGCAGCTCGCGACGTCGCCGGACCACGCGCCCTCGGACATGTCGGCGCGATCCGCCAGCCATCGCTCGCACATCGCGGCGGCCTCGTCGGGATCGCCGGCGCTGCTCGAGCCGTCGGCCGAGCCCACCGCGGTCGAGCCCGCGCTGCCGTCGCTGCCGCTCGAGCTGCCCCCGCTGCCGCCGTCGCTGCCACAGGCCAACGCGAGCACGCACACCCCACCGAATCCAATGCGACCCATCGTCACCCAAGGTAGCGCACGGCACCGGGCTTGGCGACCAACGGTCCAACCGGCGCGGCCCCCTCGACGCCGACGGAGGATCGAGCGTAGCGTGGGCGGCGTTGTCGGCCACAGAGCTCGCGCTGCGCCAGGGCGCCACCGCGCTCACCCTCGACCTCGAGCGGTTGCTCGCCGCGTTCGACGGCGGCAGCGAGGCCGTCCGCGAGTGCGTGGCGGCGGTGCGTCGACGCGTCGACGAGCTGCTCGCGGTCGACCGCACGCAGTGGCCGAACCTCGCCGGTGCGATCGATCGCGTGGCCGCGTTGCTGGGGACCGCGGCGCCCGCCGAGGCCCCGCACTCGGAGTCGTGGACGTCGCTGCGTCGCCAGCTCGGTGAGGCCTACGACGCGCTCGTGGCGACGCTCGCCGCAGAGGTCGCGCCGCCGCAGCCGCGGCCGACCAACTACGCACGGGTGGCGTTCCACGTCGGCTCCGCGGGGCTCGGTCTGCTGGCGACGCTGGTCGTGTTCACGCCCTCGCAGCTGCCGTACGCCGCGTCGACACTGGCCGGTACCGCGTGGTTCCTCGAGCTGCTGCGTCGTCGCAGTCCGGCGGCCAACGCCCGGCTGATGCGGTTCTTCGCCCCGATCGCGCGGCCGCACGAGGCCGATCACGTCAACTCCGGCACCTGGTACA
>CAZLBU010000149.1:0-7184 GCA_964557815.1 uncultured Bifidobacteriaceae bacterium
GGTGAAGGGGCCGCTGCTGGACCAGGGCGCGTTCGGCGCCGTCTACCTCGCCATGGAGGCGCACACGGGCGCGCCCTTCGCCGTCAAGACCCTCGCGCTCGGCCAGAACACGCACGAGCTCGTCTGCCGGTTCCTCTCCGCCCTCCCGCTGGATCGCCGCCCGCGGCTCGTGACGACCGATGGCGAGTTCCACACCATCCGCCGGCAGCTGGACCGGCTGAGCGAGGCGGGACTGGACGTCCGCAAGGTCCCCAGCCGTCCGGTCGAGACGCTCGTCGAGCGCCTGGCGGCCGAGGTGACCGACCGCACCGCCGCCGTGCTGGTCTCGTCCGTGCTCTTCGAGACCGCGGAGATCGTCCCCGACCTGGGCGAACTCGCGGCCACCTGCGCCTCTCGTGGAGCGGAACTGCTGGTCGATGCCTATCACCATCTGAACGTCGTCCCGTTTCAGGTGGAGGCGTTGGGGCTCCCGCACGCCTTTGTGGTCGGCGGCGGCTACAAGTACTGCCAGCTGGGGGAGGGCAACTGCTTCCTGCGGGTGCCGCCGGATTGCCAGATGCGTCCGGTGCTCACGGGCTGGTTCGCCGAGTTTGCCGCGCTCGAGGAAACACCGCGCGACGGCGCGGTCGCGTACGGCCGTGGCGCGGCGCGCTTCGCCGGCGCGACCTACGATCCGTCGTCGCACTACCGCGCGGCGGCCGTCTTCGCGTTCGCGCAGCAGCAGGGCTTGACCCCGGATGCGCTCCGAGCGCTCAGCCGGGCACAGACGACGAGGCTGGCGGAGGCGGTGGAGGCGTTGGACATCGACCCGGTCCGGCTGCGCGTGGAGCCGATTGCGCCGGAGCGCCGCGCCGGCTTCGTGGCGTTGCGGGCCGCGGACGCGCCGACGCTCGCGCGCATCCTGGCGGCGCGCGGGGTGTGGTGCGACGCGCGCGGCGAGCGCCTGCGTCTCGGCCCCGCGCCCTACGTGACAAACGAACAGCTGTTACGGGCCGTCGAGATCCTCGGCGACGTCCTCCGCGAGGCGTGAGCGCGATCCAGCCCGTCGAAATCGGCGATTTCAACTGATTGGATTTGAGCCCGGACCCCGCCAGGGGCACGCCAGGCGATCGCGGTTTTCCCCCGCATTTTCGAGATGGCCGGACCGATCATTTTCGGCACATCGCTTGCAGTTCCGTGAGCGGCGATTGAAACGGCTTGTGCACCCCCACAGGAGCAAGCCAGGTTTGAGCCAGGCTGACTAGGCCACTGGCTCGAGGGGCCCATGTTGATGGGCCCCTTTTTTGTTATCTTCAGGGCGCTATGAGGTTCGGCACCGGCCTGGTGGTCACGAGCGCTCTGCTCTGGAGCGTTCTCGTCGCCACGACCGGCGGCACGTCCCAGTCCGTGCTGCCGGACGCGCCCGCTTCGCCGGCGACGTCCCTGCAGGCCGCATCGCCTGGCGCCCACGCCGAGGCGCCTCGCTCGCCTTCCGATTACCTCGGCTCCGAGTCGTGCCGCCGCTGCCACGAAAAGGAAACGGAGCAGTGGGAGCGCTCGCTGCACCTGAAGATGACCGCGCCGGTGGCACGGGCGCTGGTTGTCGGCGACTTCAGCGATGGGACCCGGCTCTCGGCCCATGGTCGCTCGTACTCGTTCGGGCGCAAGGACGGAAAGCCGTACGTGTCCGTTGCGTTCGGCGACCGGCTGCCCGAGACCTTCACAGTGGACTACACGCTGGGGGCCAAGCGCTACCAGGGCTACCTCTCGACGCTCCCGGACGGGCGTATCTACGTGCTGCCCGTGTTCTGGCACGTCGAGAGCCGGCGCTGGCTGGACTGGAAGGAGATCACGCCCATCCCCGACGGCGCCCACGACCTGCGGCAGATCTGGAACGCCAACTGCTTCAACTGCCACGGCACCAACATCGCGCAGGATTACGACATCAGGGCGAAGCGCTACGACTCCACGTGGACGGAGATGGGTATCGGATGCGAGGCGTGCCACGGGCCCGGGCGCGCGCACGTGGCGCAGATGGACCAGTGGGAGAACAACCCGGCGCTCAAGCCCGCCTACGACAACAGCGCGAAGAACCGCCGGCTGACCGACATCCTGAAGACGCTGTCGACCCGGTCCGCGGAGCCGCGGCGCACGTTCGATACCTGCGCCTATTGCCACGGGAACAAGACGAACCTCTTCGTCGACTTCCGCGCCGGGGATCGCTACGAGGACTTCGCGCTGCCGTTCCTCCTGAGCGGGGAGATTCCTCCCAACGATCCGCAGGGCGAGTTCTGGCCCGACGGACGGCCGAACCGCTTCAACCGCCCGCAGGCGCTCACGCTGAGCGGCTGCTTCCAGGCGGGCGCCATCACCTGCACGAACTGCCACGTGGCGCACAGCTCGAGCAACGAGCACTCGCTGAAGGTGGACATCTACCAGGGGCGCAACGGTGACGGGCTGTGCACGCAGTGCCACCAGCAACCGCGTCGGGAGCCGGGAGGCGGGAACCGGGAACAAGGGGGCGAAAAGCCTCAGCCGGGCGCGGGAGCGGGCGTGGAGCCGTCGTTCACGGGAGCGGGATTGCAGGCGCACACGTTTCACGAGCCGGAGAGTGCGGGCAGCCGGTGCATCAACTGCCACATGAGCGACGTGAACTGGCGGCTGCTGACCCGCCGCCGCGACCACACCTTCAAGGCGCCGGTTCCGGAGATGACGGCGCGCCATGGCGTGCCGAACGCGTGCACGACGTGCCACGACGACAAGACTCCGGAGTGGGCCGCCGCCCAGATGGACGCGTGGTGGGGCGACGGCGATCGGCGGCGTCAGGACCTGATGACGGCTGACGTCATGTATCGCGCCGGCTCGGGCGACGTCTCGGTGATGCCGGACCTGGCGCGGATGGCCGTGGACCGCTCGCAGGGCTGGCTCCTGCGGGCCAGCGCCGCGGACTTCGTCGCGCAGATGCTGCTGGGCGGCGCGGCCTCGGCCTCGAGCGCTCAGAGCCAGACGTCCTTTGCCTCTGGTGCGGCGTCCGGCAGCCGCCGCCCGGCCAGCGCCCCTGTCGAAGCGCCGCAGGCGGTGCTCAACGCGCTGATGGGCGCGGCCTCGGACCCTGAGCCCGGAGTGCGGGCGTCGGCGGTCAAGGCCCTGGCGGCGACGGGCCAGCTGGATCGCGTGGCGCCGGCGCTCACGGCCCGGCTGGTGGACACGGCCCGGGTCGTGCGCGTGCGGGCGGCCGAGGCGCTGCTCTCGCTGGGCGTGGCGGAGCTTCCGGGCCCCGCCGGGCAGGCCCTGGCCAGGGCCCAGGACGAGTACGCGCAGAGCCTGCGGACCTTCCCGGACATGGCGTCGAACCACGCGGCACTCGGCTGGCTGGAGGCTTCCAGGGGCCGCACCGGGGAGGCGCAGCAGGCGCTGGACGCGGCCCTGCAGGTGGACCCGCGCTTCGCACGGGCGTACGTGGTGAAGGGCATTCTCGCGGCGCGGGAGAGCCGTTACCGGGAGGCCATCGACCTGTGGAAGAAAGCGCAGGACATCACGCCGGACGACCCGCGCCTGGCCGATCTCATTGCCGAGGCTCAGAAACGGCAAAAGGCCGGAGCGCGTTAGCGCCCCGGCCTTTTGGGACTTGGGACTTGGGACTTGGGACTTGGGGTCCTGAGGTCTTGGGGTCTTGATCGTTACTGCTTCTTCAGCTGCTCGATCAGCCCCTTGGCCTGTGCGGCCTCGGCCGAGTTCGGGTCCACCGCGATCACCTTGTTCATGATCTCGAGCGTGCCTGCCGTGTCGGCCTTCTGCAGCCGGGCCAGCCCGAGCTTGAAGAGCGGCTTGCCCCAGTTGGGATCGATGTCCGAGGCGCGCTGGTAGTACTTCACGGCCTCCTCGGTCTCGCCCTTGGCGAACTTCACCTCGCCGAGGTTGTAGAACACTTCCTTGTTGGCGCTGGTGGACTGCGCGACGCTCAGCAGCGTGGTCTCGGCCCCCGCGAGGTCGTTCATCTCGAGCTGGGTCATGCCGATTTCGATGGTGGCCTTGTCGGCGTTCGAGTCGCCGGCGGGCACCTTCTTGTAGGCCTCGATCGCCTTGTCGTACTGCTTCTGGTTCCGGTACAAGCCGCCAATCTGCAGGTGCAGGGCCGTCAGGGCCGGCACCTTGGCCAGCATGGCCTCGTAGATGCCAATCGCACCCGGGTAGTCCTTGGCCGCCACCATCGCGTCGGCCTTGGCGAGCTCGCCCTGCAGTTCCTTGGTGTTGACGCCGGCCAGGGCCCCCGCCGGGCCGGAGGCGCCGGGGTTGAGGGTGAAGTCCACGGGCGGCATCGGGGCACCGATGGTCTTGATGGGCACGTTGCCGGACACAGACTCGAAACCCGGAGCGGATGCGGTGACCTTCCACGAGCCGGCCTTGAGGCCGATCATCGAATAGCGGCCGCGGTCGTCCGTGGTGGCCGTGAAGGACGACGGAGCTGATGCCGGGTTCTCGGCGACGATGGTGGCACCCTTGATGGGCTGGCCGTTCGCGTCCTTGACGGTGCCGCCGATTCGGCCGGTCTGCGCCGCGGCGGGCAGGGCCATCACCAGCGCCATGGCGGTCGCGCTGAGCAGGGTCTTGAGGTCACGCATTGCTTGGGTCTCCCATGCGGCGTCCCACGACGCCTGTAACCAATCAAGTATATGTTACCGCGATGTCCGACGCCCGCCCGTCCCCGTCACTTCCCCTCCGCCTCCTGGCGTTGGTGGCGCTGTGCACGGCCTTCGCCAGCTCGACCGGCACCGCCCAGGGCCGCGCTTCCCGCGCCCCCTCACGGATGGCCGGGATCGACGCGGTCGTGGAGGCCGCGATTGCCGCCGGCCAGGCCCCCGGGGCCGTGGTCCTCGTGGGGCGCGGTGACCAGGTGCTGCACCTCCAGGCATACGGCGACCGGGCGCGGGTTCCCGCGCGGGAGCCCATGACCCTCGATACGGTGTTCGACCTGGCGTCGCTTACCAAGGTGGTGGCCACGACCCCTGCCGTGATGTCGCTGGTGGAGCAGGGCCGCATCCGCCTCAACGATCCCGTCTCGACCTACGTGAAGGGCTTCGAGCGCTACGGCAAGGGCGGCATCACCGTCGGACACCTCCTGGCGCACGTGTCCGGCCTGAGGCCCGACGTGGACCTGGCCGACCCGTGGACCGGATACGACACCGCCATCGAGCTGGCGCGCAACGAGGTGCCCACCTCGTCGCCCGGCGAGCGCTTCATCTACAGCGACATCAACTTCTTCCTGCTCGGCGAGATCGTCCGCGTGGTGAGTGGTCAGCCACTCGATGTGTACGCGCGCACCACGATCTTCGAGCCGCTGGGCATGCGCGACACCGGCTTCAATCCGCCCGAGCACCTGCGCGGGCGCATTGCCCCCACCGAGCGGTGCGAGGAGATGGACCAGTGGCCCTGCAAGCGGCCGTCGGCCGCGGTGCTGCGGGGCGTGGTGCACGACCCCACGGCGCGGCGGATGGGCGGCGTGGCCGGCCACGCGGGGCTGTTCGGGACGGCGGCCGACCTGGCGCGCTACGCGCGGATGCTGCTGGGGGGCGGGGTGCTCGATGGGCGCCGCGTGCTGTCGCCTGCGGCCATCGCGCGTATGACCTCGCGGGCGACCCCGCCGGGGATGGCCGCCGTGCGCGGCCTCGGCTGGGACATCGACACGATGTTCTCGTCGAACCGCGGCGAGTTGTTCCCGATCGGCTCCTACGGGCACACGGGCTTCACCGGAACGAGCCTCTGGATGGACCCGGCGTCTGGAGCCTACGTCGTGTTCCTGTCAAGCCGCCTCCACCCTGATGGCGCGGGCGACGTGACGCCACTGCGCGCGCGCGTGGCCACGCTGGCCGCGGCGGCGATGCTGGATGTGGCCCACGCGCCGCGCGTGGCGGTGCCCACACTGGCCGCCGCATCGGTACCGGCGCCGCAACCCGCGGCCCCGGTCCTGGCCGGCATCGACGTGCTGGCGCGCGACGGCTTCAAGGCGCTTCAGGGGAAGAAGATCGGCCTGCTCACCAATCACACCGGCATCGATCGCAACGGCCGCAGCAGCATCGACGTCCTGCACGCCGGCATCGGGGAAAACCTCGTCGCGCTCTTCAGCCCGGAGCACGGCATCCGCGGGACCGAAGACCGGGAGGACGTCGCCTCGGAGAAGGATGCGAAGACCGGGCTGACGGTGCACTCGCTGTACGGCGCCACGCGGCGCCCGACCGACGACATGCTGAAGGGCCTGGACACCATCGTCGTGGACCTGGCGGACGTGGGCGCGCGCTTCTACACCTATCACGCGACGATGGGCTACGTGATGGAGGAGGCGGCAAAGCGGGAGATCGGCGTGGTGGTGCTGGATCGCCCGAACCCGATCAACGGATGGCAGGTCGAGGGTCCCCTGCCGGAGCGCACGGGCACGGCCCTGGTGGACTATCACGCCATGCCCGTACGGCACGGCCTGACGATGGGCGAGCTGGCGCGGCTCTTCAACGGCGAACGAAAGATGGGAGCGGACCTGACCGTCGTCCCTGTCGAGAACTGGGTGCGCGATGCGTGGTTCGACCAGACGGGTCTCACGTGGGTGAACCCGTCGCCCAACATGCGCAACCTGAACCAGGCGACGCTCTATCCTGGTATTGGCGCGATTGAATACTCCAACATCTCGGTGGGGCGTGGCACGGATCAGCCGTTCGAGCAGCTGGGCGCGCCGTGGGTCGACGGGCCGCGGCTGGCCGACGCGCTCAATGCCCGGCGTGTGCCGGGCATCCGCTTCTATCCCGTCGTCTTCACCCCTGCCAGCAGCAAGTACGCGAACGAGCGCTGCCAGGGCGTGTTCCTCGTGGTGACGGATCGCGCGGCGCTGTCGCCCGTGCGCGTGGGCCTGGAGATTGCGGGTGCGCTGGGCCGGCTCTTCGGGGCTGCGTACAGGCTGGAGAACACGGCCCTCCTTCTCGGATCGCAGAGCAGCCTCGAACGCGTCGTGCGCGGCGAAGATCCGGCCGTGGTCGCCGCGGGCTGGTCCGCAGACGAGGCACGCTGGCGCCAGACGCGGGCGAAGTACCTGCTGTATCGGTGAGGGCGCGCCGCCTGCGGCGTGGCGTGGGCCTCGCCACGTTGCGGCTCGGTAGGCGGCGCCTCGCGCCGAGAAGGCGCACCCCGGGGGTGCGTGGGCCTCGCCGCGTTGCGGCTCG
>CAZLBU010000150.1:0-7128 GCA_964557815.1 uncultured Bifidobacteriaceae bacterium
CGTACGCCGTCGCCGGGATGCCGATGAAGGTGAGCGTGCTCGTCTCGGTGGCCACGATGGTGAAACAGATGGCCCACCAGGGCACGCTCCGGTCCGTGAGGAAGTAGTCGCGCGTGGTGTGCTGGAACCGGGCGAACCACGAGCCGAAGGCCGTGATCGCGACGAGGTAGGCGCCGATGACCGCGTAGTCGAGGGGGGAGAGGGACATCACCCGCCCTGCCCGCCTCAGTGCGACCCGTCGCCGAAGGCGGCCCGGCCGAGCGCGGTCAGGGTGGACGCGGTGTTGGGCGGCGCCACCAGCGCGTCATACGAGAACAGGATGACGCCGGAAGTGCCCAGCCGGCGCGACGCGGCAATGAACCGCAGCGTCTCGGCGGACGACAGGCGATAGGCGCCGATGCCTGCCCAGACGGGCCGGCCCGACGCGAACGCGCTGGCCACGCCGATCTGATGCTCGAACAGGCGCGGCTCGGGCGTGTAGGCCATCGGGCACAGCACGTCGATCAGCCCCTGATCCAGCCACGTGCGCCAGTCCTGGAGCCGCACGTCGTAGGCCTCCTGTGCGTCGGGGATGACCGCCGCGCTCAGGATGGCCGACGGGCGGGCCGCCTTGACCGCTGTCCGCACGCGCATGACTAGTGAGGTGAGGCGCGATCGACGGAACGCGTCCCAACGTTGCGGATAGAGGGTGGGATAGGCCAGGGGATCCAGGCGCTCGCGGGCATCGGCCGTGCGTCGCTCGTCGGCCGACATGTCGGGGCGCAGCGCCCGCTTGAACTCCTGCAGCGCCGCCTGGCTGAAGTCGTACTCCGCGCCCGGATAGCGCACGTAGTCGAGGTGCACGCCGTCCAGCTCGTAGCGCTCGACCAGCTCGGTCACGACAGCCGTCACATGCGCCGCGGCTGCCGGCACGAGGGGCGACGCATAGAGCCCCTCGACCTCGTCGCTCCGCGCGCGCGTCCAGCGTGCGAGGCGCCCCAGGTACTCGGGGCTGCGGGTGTCCACGCGGCGCAGCTCGGCGGCCAGGGCCCGGGGCACCATCAGCCACTCGGGGTTCTTGTAGACGATGTGCTCCCGGGAGGCCGGCAGCGTGGCCGCGCTCGAGACCAGGTTCACGGCCACCCAGGCATGCACCTGGATGCCCGCCGCCCGGGCTTCCTCGATCGTCCGGGCCAGGGGATCGAAATCCGGCCGGCCCGAGAGCTCCGCGGCACGGGGCTCGAGGGTGCTCTCATAGTAGGCATCGCCACGGCCGCGCACCTGCACGACCAGGGCGTTGAAGCCGGCGGCCCGGGCCGAGCTGACCATGCGGGACACCGCGTCGGGAGAGCTGAGGGTCGCGCGCGTCACCCACAGGGCCCGCACGTCGTCGGCCGGCGTGTCGGGGGCCGAGGCGCGAGGGGCCATGGTGGCGACGGCCATGGCGGCCAGGGCGCAGGCAAGCGCGCGGCCGAAGCCGGCTGGGAAACGGAGCGCAATCACGGGCAACACTGCAATGTAGCCCGGCCACGGCCATCCGTCAACGCGTGTAGTCACGCGAAGCCCCGTCGCGGCGTCGTAAGCTAAGACGATGCACGTGCTCGGGATCGATGCGGGAGGCAGCAAGACCGTCGCGCTGCTGGCGACGCCCGAGGGCCGGGTGGTGGCCGAGGCACGCGCCGGTGGCGCCAACCTCCGCACCCACGGTGAGCTCGTGGTCGAGAAGATCCTGCACGACGTCATCGATCAGGTGCTCGACGGCCAGGGTCTCCGGCCCTCCGCCGTGTGCCTCGGCATTGCCGGCGTGGATCGGGGCGACGACGCGGCAACGATTCGCGGCGTGATGCGCCGCCTGGGTTTCCGCGATCGCACCCTCATCGTCAACGACGCGCTCATCGCGCTCGTCGCCGGGGCCGGCCGGCCGACCGGCGTGGTCCTCGTGGCTGGAACCGGGTCGATCGCCTACGGCGTGAGCCAGAACGGCGTGGCCACGCGGTCAGGGGGATGGGGGCCCGTCCTGGCGGATGAGGGCTCGGGGTACTGGATTGGCCGGCGTGCGCTGGTCGCCATCATGCGCCATGCCGACGGCCGGGGGCCCCGCACGGCGCTGACGCCCATGATCCTCGACGCCCTGGGGCTCTCGCGACCCGACGACCTCGTGAACGAAGTGTACGAGGGCGCCGAACGGCGTCAGCTCGTGGCGACCCTGGGGCCGCTGGTCGAGACGGCCCGTGCGGCCGGAGATGCCGTGGCGGCGGAGATCCTGAGAGAGGCCGCTGTCGAGCTGGTTCACGCGGCCGGCTCGGTCATCGGTCGCCTCGGGATGCGAGGCGACGTGTTCCAGACGTTTCTCTCGGGCGGGATGTTCAGATCCATCCCCTGGCTCGGCACGGAGGTGACCGGGCGTCTCCTCGACGTCGCGCCGCGCGCCACGACGTCTCTTCTCGCGACCGAGCCGGCCGTGGGCGCCGTGACGCTCGCCCTGGCCGAGGCGTCCGGTGGGGCGCGAGTGCCGGCCTATCTCGCCGCCGCCGTTCCGGAATCGTGAACATCCAGCGCTTCACGGATGGGCGGGCCCTGTCGCAGGACCTCGCTCGCCGCATCCTCGCCGCCATCGACCGACAGCCGGGTCTCGTCCTGGGCCTGCCCACCGGCCGCACGCCGCTGCCGCTCTACGCCGCGCTGCGCGAGCAGACGCCGGCGGCCGGAACGGACTGGTCGGCCGTGCGCACGTTCAACCTGGACGAGTTCGTCGGCCTGGGCGCGAACGACCGGGAAAGCTATCGCGCGTACATGGAGCGCGAGTTGTTCGCCGCCGTGGGGGTGAATCCGGCGCACGTTGGCTTTCTCGACGGCCGCGCCGCGGATCCCGACAGGGAATGCGGGCGTTACGAGGAGGCGATTGCCGCGGCAGGCGGCATCGACCTGATGATCCTGGGTATCGGCGCCAACGGCCACATCGGTTTCAACGAGCCGGCCCCGGGGTTGTACGCGCGCACGCACCGCGCGCGGCTCCAGGCCGGCACGCGGGCGGCCAACGCCGCGTTGTTTGGAGGCGACATCTCGCGGGTGCCCGAGGAGGCGCTCTCGATGGGAATGGCCACGATCCTCCGGGCCCGGTCCGTGGTCCTGATGGCGACCGGAGCGGGCAAGGCCGCCGCGGTGGACGCCATGATCCGTGGGCCCATCACGACAATGTTGCCGGCGTCGTTCCTGCAGTTACACCCCGACGTGACGGTAATGGTGGACCTGGCGGCTAGCCCTCGATGAGCGCGCGCAGGCGAGGCTCGATGTCCTCGCCGATGGCCTCGCGCACCAGATCGCTCGATCGCCGGAGCCGCGCGAGCGCCCGGGCATAGGGGAGCCCGGTCTTCTGCATGACGATGGCGGCCTTCACGTTCCAGTGGGCCTTCTTGAGCAGCTTCTCCGCCTCGGCGGCATCGAGGCCCGCGACGATGTGCAGGATGCGCCGCGCGCGGTCGCGCAGCTTCTCCGAGCCCATCTGCACGTCCACCATCAGGTTGCCGTAGGTCTTGCCGACGAGGATCATCGCGGACGTGGTCAGCATGTTCAGCACGAGCTTGGTGGCCGTGCCGGCCTTGAGCCGCGTGGACCCCGCAATGACCTCGGGCCCGACGGCGGGCGCGATGGTGAGATCGACGAAGGTCTGCAGCTCGGTGCGGGGGTCGCAGGTGACGAACACGACGCGCGACCCGGCCTTGCGCCCGCAGGTGAGCGCGCCGCGGACGAACGGCGTCATCCCGCTCGCCGAGACGCCGATGATGACGTCCTTCTTGGTTGGCGACAGGCGGTTCACCGCCCGGACCCCTTCCTCGTAGTTGTCCTCGGCCCCTTCCTTCGCGCGGAAGATGGCGCCCTTGCCCCCGGCCATGATGGCCTGCACCAGCAGGGGATCGGTCCCGAAGGTCGGGGGCATCTCCGCCGACTCGAGCACGCCGAGCCGGCCGCTCGTGCCCGCGCCGACGAAGACGATGCGCCCGCCTTTGCGCAGCGACTTCGCGATCAGATCCGCACCGACGGCGATGCGATCGCGCTCCTTCTGGACCGCGGCCAGGGCCTTCCGGTCCTCCGCCAGCATCAGGTCGACGATGCCCGCCGCCGGCAGCTTGTCGATGTTGAGAGAGGCGGGGTTAATCGCTTCGGTGGGGAGGGACTGCCACTTGGAACGTATGGGCATCGAGCATGCGCCTTCGACGAAACCCTGATGCTAGTCCCGGGGGCGCGGGCTGTCAATGACGCTTGAGCTAAGCTGGGTCACCCATGGATGACGCGCGCGTCGATGCCTTCCTGGCGCATCTGGGCGTCGAGCGCCGCCTGTCGGCGCACACCGTGGAAGCGTACGGCCACGACCTGCGGCTGCTTCAGGCGTTCGCGGCAGGGCGCGGGCGCACCCTCCCGGCGCTGGGCCGGGCCGACGTGGAGGCCTTCGTCCGGCAGCTGATGGCAGAGGGGCGGGCGCCCCGCTCGGTGGCGCGCGTCGTGGCGACCGTGCGTGCGTTCTACCGGTACCTGGTCGTGAGCGGCCACCTGACAGCCAGCCCGGCGGCCGACGTCCAGGCGCCGCGCACCATCCGCGTGCTGCCGAAGTTCCTGACCGGCGACGAGGTGGAGGCCCTCCTGCAGGCGCCGGACGTGACCACCCCCCGGGGCCTGCGCGACCGCGCGATGATCGAGCTCCTGTATGCGACCGGCCTGCGCGTCTCGGAGCTCGTCAACCTGAAGCCGGCGGACGTGAACCTTGCGGAGGGCTTCCTGACGACGATGGGGAAGGGGCGGAAGGAGCGGATCGTCCCGATCGGCGACGAGGCCGTGCTGTGGGTCGGCCGCTATCTCGAACGGGCGCGCCCGGTGCTCGTGGGTCGCCGGCCGGCCTCGCGGCTCTTCGTGAACGCGCGCGGAGGCACCGCGATCACGCGTATCGGCTTCTGGAAGGTGTTGCGCGGGTATGGCGCCGGGCTCGGGCTCGCGCGGCGGCTCAGTCCCCATGTGCTGCGGCACTCCTTCGCCACGCACCTGCTCGAGCGCGGCGCCGACCTGCGGGCCATCCAGGTGATGCTGGGCCACGCCGACCTGTCCACGACGCAGATCTACACCCACATCCTCGATGCCCGCCTCCGCACGCTGTATGATCGGTACCACCCGCGCCGGTGACACGCCCGATCCGCCTCACCATCCTGGGACTGCTGCTCGTGCTGGCCGCGCTTGCCGCGATCACACCGTGGCTGTTGCCCCCTCCGGCCGCGGCCACACCCGCGCCGCACTGGCACCCCGAGGGCCCGATCATTCGCGGCGCGTACCACATCCACTCCACCGCGTCCGACGGCACCGGCGACCTGGACGAGATCGCCGCCGCGGCCGCGCGCGCCGCGCTGCAGTTCGTCATCGTGACCGACCACGGGGACGCCACCCGTGTTCCGACCGCGCCACACTACCGGTTCGGCGTCCTCTGCATCGAGGCCGTCGAGATCAACACGTCGGACGGACATCTCGTGGCGCTGGGAGCCGCGCCATCGGCGTATCCGCTGGCGGGCACGGGGAGGGCCGTGCTCGAAGACGTCCATCGCCTGGGAGGCGCGGGCGTGGCGGCGCACCCCGGCTCGCCCCGCGACTCGCTGAAGTGGACCGCGTGGGACCTCCCCCTCGATGGCCTGGAGTGGCTCAACGCAGACAGTGAATGGCGCGACGAGTTGTTGGCCTCGCTCGGTCGGCTGCTCCTGGCTGGCGCGCTTCGACCGGCGGAGACGCTGGCGTCGATCCTGGATCGGCCCGAGGCGGTGATGGACCGGTGGGACGCGGCGACCAGGCACGCGCGTGTCGTGGGGCTGGCCGGGGCCGATGCGCACGCGCGGCTCGGATTCCGCCAGCAGACCGAACCGTACGAGGGCTGGCACGTGAAGGTGCCCTCCTACGAGGCGTCGTTCCGTGCGTTCGCCCTGCGCGTGCCGCTCGACACGCCCCTCTCCGGCGACCCCGTGCGCGACGCCGCCAACATCACCATGCGTCTCCGGGGAGGGCGCACGTTCACCATCGTGGATGGTCTGGCCACGCCGGGCCTGTTCGAGTTCACCGCCACGAGCGCGGGGCGCACCGCCCGGATGGGCGACTATCTCGACGTCGTCGGCGAGGTGATGCTCCACGTGCGGATGGCCGCCCCACAAGGCGCGCGCATGGTGGTCCTCAAGGACGGCGTGTCGCTGTTCGATACGACGGATCCCGAGACGCACCTGGGGGTCACGACCGAGCCGGCCGTGTACCGGGTCGAGCTCTACACACCCGGAGCGACCGGCCACCCCCCGATTCCATGGCTGGTGTCGAACCCTATCTACGTCGGACTGCGGGACATCCACGAGCGTGCGCGAGCGACACCCCGGCGCCCGGAGATCCGCGGGCGGACGGCCCTCGATATCGGGGCGTGGGTGCGTGAGACCAGCTCGGGCTCCGAAAGCGCGCTGGACGCGGCGGCGCCGGCCGACGGCGAGATGGCGTGGTCGTGGCGGTTCGAGCTGGCGGGCGGCGTGCCCGCCGGCCAGTACGCGGCCCTGCGCCTTCCCCTCGCGGGACTGGAAGGGCACGATCGGATCGAGTTGCGTGCGAGGGCCGGTGGCCCGATGCGGGCATGGCTGCAGGTGCGGACGCCGGGTGGAGAGCGATGGGGGCGCACGGTCTACCTGGACGACACCTTCCGGACAGAGGAGGTGTTCTTCGACGAGCTCCAGCCAATCGGCGTCACCTCGATGGAGTCGCCCCCGCTCGGCTCGATCGACGCGGTGCTGCTGGTCGTGGACACGCTCAACACCCGCCCCGGCGCCGGCGGCCGGGTCCAGATCGCGGGAATGTCGCTGGGGCAGTAGCGGGCGGGCGTGGCGGCCGCGACGAGAAGGGCATCGAACTTGCTCGGTACTCGCGAGCCATGCCGATTCCTCCCTCCGCTCTCAGTTTCGACGTCGTGCACTGGCCGGCCCTGTACGCTCGCGTGGAAGCCGCGGCCGGATATCCCATTCTCGCCACGACAGATATCGCTCGTGGGGTCGTGATGGCGCTCCTGCGTACTTCACGCACCTTCGGCGTCGCGCCCGTGGCGTACTGCGTGATGCCCGACCATGTCCATCTGGTACTCGCCAGCCAGGC
>CAZLBU010000151.1:0-7053 GCA_964557815.1 uncultured Bifidobacteriaceae bacterium
CGGGTCCACCTCCGGATAGTCCAGCCGCGTGAACTGCAGCTGATGTGAGCTGGCCTTGCGCGCCAGGCACGAGTGGATGACGAGCTCCGCGTTGGTCAGGACGTTGAGCGTCTCCTGCGCGCGCAGCAGGTCGTGCGGGTTGCGCGCGACGAGCGTCTTGGACGCATCCTTCAGGTCCTCCAGCCCGCGCAGGCCCTCGTTCAGCAGGTCGTCGCTCTTCACGGCGCCGCAGTAGTTCTGCATCACGCGCGTGATGGCCTCGGCCAGCGCCTGCCAGCTGAGGCCGCTCTGCCGTGTCAGCGGCTCGAAGAGGCGCGTGCGCTCGGCATCCACCTGCGGCTGGTGGATGGCGACGGGCCCGTGCGTGGCGGCGTAGTCCGCCGCGTGCCGGCCCGCGTAGTGCCCGGTGGCGGCGGCATGGCCCACGCAGTCCGACGCGAAGAGCACATCGCCCGCGGCGAAGAGGCCCTCGAGGTTCGTCATCAGGCGCCAGTCGTTGACCATCCCGCCGGGGATGCCGAAGAACTGCCGCTCCTGCGGGAGGAACTGTCCCGAGCGCCAGCCGTCGCCGTAGCTCTGGAGCGCGTCACGTGACGGATCGAAGCCGGCCTTGTTGTAGGCGCCGTAGACCGGCGTGCGCGTCTTGCCCTCGTTGCCGACCATCATGCCCCAGATGACGCGTCGCTCGGTCTCGGGCATGCTCGTGAGGTCCGCGTAGAAGGGCAGCTTGTAGCCCCGCTTCACCGCTTCCTCCACCGGCATGGTCTCGGGCCCCTGGAACTCGTAGAACGGGAAGTCGGGTTCGCCCCCGCCCTTCATGTAGAACTTCTGTCCGGGCGCCGGGCGATAGCGCTCGGCCACCGTCTTCAGCTCGTTCCCGTCGCGGTCCAGCCAGGGAATCTGCCGCCCCTCGGCATCGATCATCGTGCACGCGTACCACGTGTTGTGGTTGTTGCCGGTGCTGTAGGGCGGGAAGCTGCGCAGGCCCGACCACTCGCCGCGGAGCGACTTCTCGAGCATGGTGAACGAGCCGCCCACGCGCCACGCCATGGCGTGGCCGTCGCCCGTGCACTGCGGCGGGCGGAACTCCGAGATGCCGGTGGCGCCGGGCGCGAAGAGCCACAGGCGCGTGGGGCGCGACATGCAGAAGACCACGGCCTTCGCGCGGCAGACGGTGAACTTCCCCGTGCGGCCGTTGATCGCCACGGCGCCGACGACGCGCGCGCCCATGCGGCCGCCTTCGGTGAGCAGGCCCGCGCCCATGGTGCGGTCCACGACCTGGGCCCGCATGATCTTGGCGCCGCGGTACATCGCGCGCTTGAACGTGGTGCCCCACACGCGGAGCGTGAAGCGGTTCACGTAGTCGTACGCGAACATGAACTTCGTCTCGTCGTCGCGGAAGTCCGCGCCCTTGAACTCGTCGTCGGTGTCGCGGATCTTGGCGCCGTAGCGCTCGAGATCCAGGAGGCGGTCGTAGGACTCGCGCGCTTCGATGTAGTGCGAGATGCCGTTGTTGTAGCCGCGGTGGCCGCGGATCATCGCGTCGGCCAGCTCCTCGGGCGTGACGCGGGAGCAGGGGTTGGTGGCGGCCATCTCCCAGTGGTCGCAGCCCGATCCCATGGCGCCGCTGGTCATCGTGGCGGCCTTCTCCCAGAGGACGACGCGGGCGCCGCGGCTGGCCGCGCCCATGGCGGCAAAGCACCCGGAGGCGCCGCCGCCGATGACCAGCACGTCGGTGTCGATTTCCTCGGTCTTGTCCCACTCGACGGGGTACGGCCACTCCACGGCGTCGTGCATGCCCCGAGCCTACGGGGAGGGCGTCGGCCGGGTCATTGCCAGCGTGATAAATTCTTCTCAGATTTTATTAGATCGAACCCCACGAGATGGCCACGCGCCTCACCTACTTCTTCGGCCCTTTCGCCCTGCACGCGGCCAGCCGGCTGCTGGTGCGGGACGGGGCGGTCGTGCCGCTGACGTCGAAGGCGTTCGAGACCCTGCTGGCGCTTGTCCGGCGCGGTGGCGCCGTGGTGAGCAAGGACGAGCTGCTGCGGCAGGTGTGGCCCAACGCCGTGGTCGAGGAGTCGAACCTCACGCAGACCATCTTCACGCTGCGCCGGGCGCTGGGCGACAACGTTCGGGAACATCGCTTCATCGTCACGGTGCCCAAGCAGGGCTACTGCTTCGTGGCCGAGGTGCGCGAGCGGCCCGATGCGGGCCAGCCCGCGGCGGGCCCACGCCCGCTGGCCCGCACCCTGCTGGGGCGGCGGCACCCCGAAAGCGCCGAGGCCTATCAGCTGTGCCTGAAGGGGCGTCACTTCTGGGAGAAGCGGACGGCGGCCGCGGTGGAGAAGGCGATCCGCTGTTTTCAGCAGGCCATCGAGAAGGATCCACGATCCGGGAAGGCCTATGCCGGCCTGGCCGACTGCTACGCCATTCTCAGCCAGTGCAGCCGGCTGCCGCCCGCTGACACGATGCCAAGGGCTCGTGCCGCTGCCCTCGAAGCGCTGCGCATCGACGAGGGGACGGCCGAGGCTCACGCGTCGCTGGGCCTCGTGAAGATGCTCTACGACTGGGACTGGGCCGGCGCCGAGGCCGCGTTCGAGCGAGCGCTGGCCCTCGACCCGGGCTATGCCACCGCGCATCACTGGCACGGGATGCTGCTGGCGGCGCGCGGACGAGTGACCGAGGCCATCGCCGCGCTCGAACGCGCGCAGCAGCTCGAGCCGCTGTCGGTGGCCATCAACACCGACCTCGGCCTGGTGCTGTACCTGGCGCGCCGGTACGACGAGGCGGTTCAGCAGTATCGGGCAGCCATCGACCTCGATCCGACGTTCACCGACGCGCAGACGGGCATCCTGATGGCCTACGGCGAGATGGGGATGCCCCTGCAGCCGATCTCGGAGTTCATGCGCGCGCCCGAGACGCTCAGTCGCGAGGCGGCCGCCGCGCTCGAGTCGGCCTTCGCGCGCTCTGGCGTGCGCGGCTACTGGCGCGCGTTCCTGGATCTGGCCGACGCGCCGTCGAGCGAGGTGCACTGCTCGCCCTACGTGCGGGCGCGCGTCTACGCGGCCGTGGGCGACGTCGCGCGGGCGCTCCAGTGGATCGAGACGGCCCGGGACGTGCGCGACGCGGGCCTGTCGCTGCTCCGGGTGGATCCGGGGCTCGACGCGCTGCGCGCCGAACCGCGGTTCCGGGCCGTCCTGGAGCAGATGGGCCTGGCCGGTTGACAAACGACCGGAAGTAACATGACGGGTTCGGGACCCGATTCATGAGTGATCGCCCATCCGACCTCACCCACCTGCCCGACCTGCACCACAAGCCCGAGCACGGGCCCGTGCGGAGCCGCCGGCCCATCTACATGGACCTGCTGCCGCCGTGCAATCACGCCTGCCCGGCCGGTGAGCCGGTTCAGGGCTGGCTGGCGCACGCGCAGGCGGGCCGCTACCGCGACGCATGGGATCTGCTGGTCCAGGCCAACCCGTTCCCCGCCATCCACGGGCGCGTCTGCTATCACCCGTGCGAGACGTCCTGCAACCGCGAGCGGCTGGACGGCGCGGTCAGCATTCACTCGGTCGAGCGCTTCCTGGGCGACCTGGCCATCGAGCAGGGCTGGCCGCTGCCTCCCGGAGCGCCCTCGTCCGGGCACCGCGTCCTCGTCGTGGGTGCCGGGCCCAGTGGGCTATCGGCCGCCTACCACCTCCGTCGTCTTGGCCACGACGTCGTCGTGCGCGACGCCGGGCCGGTCGCGGGCGGCATGATGCACTTCGGGATTCCGGCATATCGCCTGCCGCGCAATGTGCTCGATGCGGAGGCGGCGCGCCTGGCCGCGCTCGGGGTGCACTTCGAGTTCAACCACCGGGTCGAGGCCCTCGAGGCCGAGTGGAAGGACGGCGGCTTCGCGGCGGTGTTCCTGGCCGTCGGCGCGCATCTCTCGAAGCGATCGGGCATTCCCGCGCGTGATGCCGGGCGCATGCTCGACGCGGTGTCGTTCCTTCGGGACGTCGAAGCGGGCACGCCGCCGAAGCTCGGGCGCCGCGTGGCGGTGTACGGGGGTGGCAACACCGCGATGGACGCCGCGCGCACGGCCCTTCGGCTGGGGCACGATCCCCTCATCATCTACCGCCGCGACCGCGAGCACATGCCCGCGCACGACTTCGAGGCGCAAGAGGCGCTCGAGGAGGGGGTGAAGATCCACTGGCTGCGCGCCATCAAGGGGCTCGAGGAGGGCGCGCTCACCGTGGAGGTGATGGCGCTCGACGCCGACGGCCGCCCTCGCCCGACCGGCGAGGTCGAAACCATCGAGGCCGACGACCTCATCCTTGCGCTGGGCCAGGAGACCGACACGCGCTTCCTGCGTTCGGTCGCGGGCGTCGAGTTCGGGAGCGACGGCACCGTGCTCGTGAACGACGGGATGATGACCGGCCGCCCTGGCCTCTTCGCGGGCGGCGACATGGTGCCCGCCCAGCGCAGCGTCACCTACGCCGTCGGCCACGGCGCCACGGCCGCGCGGCACATCGACGCCTTCCTCCACGGCGGCACGTTCACGGCGCCGACGCCGCCCCCCATCGCGACCTTCGACAAGCTGCACCTCTGGTTCTACACCGACGTGGCGCACCGGCCGCAGGCGCGCGCGACGATGGAGCAGCGCCGCGGGACGTTCGGTGAGGTCGTGGCGGGCCTGTCCGAGCCGGCGGCGCGGTTCGAGGCATCCCGGTGCCTGTCGTGCGGCACCTGCTTCGAGTGCGATGGCTGCTACGCCGCGTGTCCCGAGGACGCCATCATCAAGCTGGGGCCCGGGCGGCGTTACGAGTACGACTACGCGAAGTGCACCGGTTGCGCGATCTGCTTCGAGCAGTGCCCCTGCCACGCCATCACCATGGTGCGCGAGCCCGAGAAGGGTTGAGAACCCGTCGATGTCACAGTCCGCAGACCCTGCACGCCCCCGGCCCGCCGCCGCCACGATCGACGGCAACGAAGCCTGCGCCAGCGTCGCCTATCGCCTGAACGAGGTGTGCGCGATCTACCCGATCACGCCCTCGTCCACGATGGCGGAGCTGGCGGACCAGTGGTCCGGGGAGCGGCGGCCGAACATCTGGGGCGACGTCCCCACGGTCATCGAGATGCAGAGCGAGGGCGGCGCCGCGGGCGCCGTCCACGGGTCGCTCCAGGCGGGCGCCCTGACCACGACGTTCACCGCGTCGCAGGGCCTGCTGCTGATGATCCCGAACATGTACAAGATTGCGGGGGAGCTGACCTCCGCGGTCTTCCACGTGGCCGCGCGCTCGCTCGCGTCGCACGCGCTCTCCATCTTCGGCGATCATCAGGACGTGATGGCCGTGCGCGGCACGGGCTTCGCGCAGCTGTCGTCGGCCTCCGTCCAGGAGGCGCACGACATGGCGGCCATCGCGCAGATGGCCACGCTCGAGTCGCGCGTGCCGTTCGTCCATTTCTTCGACGGGTTCCGGACGTCGCACGAAATCAACCGCATCCACCTGCTCTCGGACGACGACCTTCGGGCACTCGTGGACGACGAGCAGGTCATCGCGCACCGGACGCGCGCGCTCAACCCCGATCACCCCTTCATCCGCGGCACGGCGCAGAACCCGGATGTCTACTTCCAGATGCGCGAGGCCGCGAACCTGTTCTACCAGCGCGTGCCCGGCGTGGTGGAGCAGGCCCTGGCGCGCTTCGAGGCGCGCACGGGACGGCGTTATGGCCTCTTCGAGTACTGCGGCGCACCCGATGCGGAGCGGGTCGTGGTGCTGATGGGGTCCGGCGCCGGCGCCGCCCGCGAGGCCGTCGACCGGCTCGTGACGGGCGGCGAGCGGGTCGGCCTGCTGCAGGTGCGGCTGTTCCGCCCGTTCTCCGCGGGCCACTTCCTGGCGGCGCTGCCCTCGTCGGTCCGTGCCATCGCGGTGCTGGATCGCACCAAGGAGCCCGGCGCGACGGGGGAGCCGCTGTACCAGGACGTGGTGGCCGCGATCGCGGAGGGCTCGGCCGAGGGCACGTTGCCCATGCCGTCCCTGCCGCGCGTGATCGGCGGGCGCTACGGGCTCTCGTCCAAGGAGTTCACGCCGGCGATGGTGAAGGCGGTGCTCGACGAGCTGTCGGCGTCCGAGCCGCGCAACCACTTCACCGTCGGCATCACCGACGACGTGTCGAAGACGAGCCTGCCCGTGGACGCGTCGTTCGCCACCGAGTCGGCGGACGTGTTCCGGGCGGTCTTCTACGGCCTCGGCGCCGACGGCACCGTGGGCGCCAACAAGAACACCATCAAGATCATCGGCGAGGACCCGAACGTCCACGTCCAGGCGTACTTCGTCTACGACTCGAAGAAATCGGGCTCGCAGACGGTCTCGCACCTGCGGTTCGGGCCCGAGCCCATTCGCTCCACCTACCTGGTGCGCTCGGCGCAGTTCGTCGGCTGTCACCAGTTCGGGTTCATCGAGAAGATCGACGTGCTGGGCGTGGCGGCCCGCGGGGCGACGCTGCTGCTGAACAGCCCCTATGGCCCGCGCGAGGTGTGGGACCGCCTGCCGCGGGCGGTGCAGGACCAGATTCTCGCGAAGGCCATCCGGCTGTGGGTGATCGACGCCGACCAGGTCGCGCGCGAGGCGGGCCTGGGCTCGCGCACGAACAGCGTGCTGCAGACCTGCTTCTTCGCCGTGTCGGGCGTGCTGCCCCGTGGCCAGGCCATCGAGAAGATCAAGAAGGCCATCGAGAAGACCTATCGCTCGAAGGGCGCGGAGGTGGTGAAGAAGAACTTCGACGCCGTGGACCGGACGCTGGCGGCGCTGGACGAGGTGCCCGTGCCGCGGCAGGCATCTGGCACCCGGAGCCTCCTGCCGATTGTCGCCGCCGGCGCGCCGGCCTTCGTCACCGATGTCGTGGCCGCCATGCTCGAGGGGCGCGGCGACGATCTTCCCGTGAGCGTCTTCCCCGTGGACGGCACCTTTCCCAGCGCGACGTCGCGGTGGGAGAAGCGCGGCATCTCGCTAACGGTCCCGCACTGGGAGGCGGGCATCTGCATCCAGTGCGGCAACTGCTCGTTCG
>CAZLBU010000152.1:0-6603 GCA_964557815.1 uncultured Bifidobacteriaceae bacterium
ACCCGCCCGCACCCGTTCGCACCCGCCCGCACCCGTTCGCACCCGTTCGCACCCGCCCGCACCCGTTCGCACCCGCCCGCACCTGGGTGTCCCCCTGCCCCGTTACACCCCTTTGATAAGCTAGCGGGGTGTCGACTCCCCAAGCGCTGACGGGCCGGCGGGCGCGGCGCCGTCGTGGCCCCGAGGCGGTCGACCAGACTCGCGGCGCGGCTCCCATCGACTGGTCCCGCCTGGACCCCACCGACCTCGCGGCGCCGGCCCTGTACATCAACCGGGAGCTCAGCTGGCTGGAGTTCAACCGGCGGGTCCTGGCGCAGGCGCTGGACGGGTCGCACCCCCTGCTCGAACGGGTGAAGTTCCTGGCCATCGCCGGCACCAATCTCGATGAGTTCTTCATGGTGCGGGTGGCGACCATCCTGAAGAAGTTCCGGGCCGGCATCGAAGAGACCTCGTTCGACGGGCTGAGCACCGCCGAGGAACTCGCCCTGATCCGCAGCCGGGCCCTGGCGCAGATCGACGAGCAGACGGCCTGCTGGACGCGGGACCTGCGGCCGCAGCTGGCCGCCGAGGGCATCCATTTCCTGGAGGCGTCCGATTACACGCCCGCGATCGACGCCTGGCTCGCCCAATACTTCAAGGCGCACATCTTCCCCGTCCTGACGCCACTCGCCTTCGACCCGGGGCACCCGTTCCCGTACATCTCGAACCTCAGCATGAACCTGGCGGTCCGCGTGCGTCACGGGGGCCGCACGAAGTTCGCCCGCGTGAAGGTGCCGGGCATGCTGCCGCGCTTCGTCGCGCTGCCCGAGGCGCTCGCCCCGCAGGGAGGCGTGGCGCACGTCTTCCTCGAGGACGTGATCCGGCGCAACGTCCAGGAGCTCTTCCCCGGCACGCTGGTCGAGGGCGCGCACATCTTCCGCGTGATCCGCGACACCGACATGGTGATCCAGGAGGACGAGGCCGACGACCTGCTCGAGACCGTGGACCGGGGGCTGAAGCAGCTGCGCTACGGCGCGCTGTCCCTGCTGCAGGTCGAGTCGGACATGCCGCGCCGCGTGCTGAACATCCTGGTCGAGAACTTCGAGATCGACGAGGACATCGTCACGCGCACGTCCGAGCGCGTGGGCTTCGGCGACTGGCACGCGCTCACCAAGCTGCACCGCCCTGCCCTCAAGGACCCGGTCTTCACGCCGCACACGCTCTGGGGCCCCGACGACGCCGACACGGTCTTCGACCAGATCGCGGACCAGGACTATCTGGTGCACCACCCCTTCGAGTCGTTCACGTCGGTGGAGACCTTCCTGCGCGCCGCGGTGGCCGATCCCAACGTCGTGGCCATCAAGATGACGCTCTACCGGATTGGCCCGAACTCCCCGCTCGTCGACCTGCTGATCCAGGCGGCCGAGCAGGGCAAGCAGGTGGCGGTGCTCGTCGAACTGAAGGCGCGCTTCGACGAGCGCAACAACATCGCGTGGGCGAACCGGCTGGAGGACGCGGGCATCCACGTCGTGTACGGGCTCGTGAACCTGAAGGTCCACTGCAAGCTGTGCCTGGTGGTCCGCAAGGAGACCGACGGCATCCACCGCTACGCCCACGTCGCCACCGGCAACTACAACCGGGTGACGTCGCAGATCTACACGGACCTCGGCGTCTTCACGGCGGACGAGCAGATCCTGGACGACGTGACCGAGGTGTTCAACTCGCTGACGGGCTACTCGAGCCGTCGATCGTACCAGCGGCTCCTCGTGGCGCCGGGCGGGCTGCGCCAGGGCTTCCGGGCGCTGGTCGAGCGCGAGATGGCGCACGCGGCGGCTGGGCGGCCGGCGGGCATCGTCATCAAGAACAACGCCGTGGCCGACCCGGCCATGATCCGCACGCTCTACAAGGCCTCGCAGGCGGGTGTCTCCATCGACATGGTCGTGCGCGGGGTCTGCTGCCTCCGCCCCGGCATTCCCGGCATCAGCGACCGCATCCGCGTCCGCTCCATCGTCGGGCGCTTCCTCGAGCACTCGCGCATCTACTCCTTCGAGAACGGCGGCGAGCCCGAGATCTTCATCGGCAGCGCCGACCTCATGGAGCGCAACCTCGATCGGCGCGTGGAGGTGCTCTGCCCCATCGTCGACCCCGACCTGCGCCAGCACCTGCGCGACGTCGTCCTGGCAGCGGTCACCTCCGACACCGAACGTGCGTGGACGCTGCAGACCGACGGCACCTACGTGCGCATCCCCGCCGTCCCCGGCACGCCCGCGGTCAACTCGCAGATGCTGCTGCTCGCGCACTACACGGCGGGCGAGCGCGGCTGACAAGGCCTGCGGCAGGCGGCGCTCCGCGCGGACAAGCCTTCGGTAGGGCGGCGCTCCGCGCCGTGGGCGGCCCTTCGGGCGGTGGGCCTTCGGCAGGATCCCACACGCCGCGGGCGTGCCTACCGAGCGCAGCGAGGCCCACGCCGCGCAGCGGCGCCCACCCGCAGGCCCACGCCGCGAAGCGGCGCCCACCCGCAGGCCCACGCCGCGCAGCGGCGCCCACCCGCAGGCCCACGCCGCGAAGCGGCGCCCATCGCGCGCGCGGCCTACTGCCAGCGGAACAGCCGGAGGGCCATCGCGAACGTGCCGAGGCCCCACGCCAGCAGGATCGCCAACTCGCCGCGGAGCGCGGCGAGCGACAGGCCTTCGTTCATCACGCCGCGCAGCGCGTCGTTGAGCGCGGTCAGCGGCAGCGCCTGGATGAAGGGCTGCATCACGTCGGGGAAGTTGCTCGAGGCGAAGAAGACTCCCGACAGCACCCACATCGGCATCATCACCAGGTTCATCAGGCCCGACACCGCCTCGATGGTGCGGGCCCGGCTGGCGACGAGCAGGCCGAGGCCGCCGAAGGTGAGCGCGCCGGCCAGCGCCAGCACGGCCAGCGCCGCCACGCCGCCATGGACGCCGACGCCGAACACCGCCCAGGCGAACCCGACGATGACGACGGTCTCCATCGCGAGGAACAGCAGCCGGCTGAGGACGTGCGACGCGAGGTACGCCGCGCGGGACATCGGGGTCGCGACCAGCCGCTTCAGCAGCTTCTTCGTGCGCGCCTGCACGATGGAGAACCCCACGCCCCAGAGGCCCGTGCCCATGATGTTCATGCCGAGCAGGCCCGGCACCAGCCAGTCGATGTAGCGCGAGCCGATGGCGTCGATGGGCCGCTCCTCGGCAACGAACGCATCCTGGCGCCCCGCCGCGCGCTGGAGGGCGCGGTCCACCGCCAGGCGCGCCACCTGGCTCTCGGCGCGCGCCTCGTCGAAGCGGTAGACGGGAGGCGTGCCCGGCACGACCACCACGGGCGCCCGGCCATCGCGCAGCGCCCGCTCGATCTCGGCGGGTCCGATCGGGCGGACGCTGAATCCGCCGGCCGCCTCGAGCGCGGCGGTGAGCGCGGCGGCCCCGTCCTGCTGCACCACGCCGACGATGACGGGCTCGGCCCCGCGCGATCGGAACGCGATGCCGAGCGCGCAGGTCATGATCACCGGAAAGGCGAACACCCAGAACACGGCCTCCGGCTCGCGCAGGAACTCGCGGAACCGCGCGAGCGTGAGCTCCACCAGCGGATGCGACGCGCCGCCGCGATCAGTCATCGCGCAGATGCCTCCCGGTGAGCGACACGAACACGTCCTCGAGCGTGGCGCTGTGGGTGCCGAGCAGGCTCAGCGCCGCGCCGTCCTGGCGCAGGCGGTCGAGCAACGCCGGTACGGTCGCGTGCAGTTCGGACGTGGCGAGCGCCACGTGCCCGTCGCGAGGGCGGACATCCCGCACGCCGGGCAGCGCCCGCAGCACCTCGTCGGCCGGCGGCGCGCCTTCCACCGCGAACTCGACCACGTGCGCGGCGCCGATCGAGGCGACCAGCTCGCGCGGCGTGCCGAGCGCGATGAGCGTGCCGCCGTCCATGATGCCCACGCGATCGCACAGGGCGTGTGCCTCGTCCATGTAGTGGGTGGTCAGGAGAATGGTACCGCCGGCGGCGCGAAACCGGCCGAGGACATCCCAGAGCTGGCGGCGCGACTGCGGGTCGAGCCCGGTGGTGGGCTCGTCCAGGAAGAGCAGCTCCGGCCGGCCCGCCAGCGCGCAGGCGACGGCCAGGCGCTGCTTCTGCCCGCCCGAGAGCTTGCCGACCCACGACGCGCGCTTGGCGCCCAGCTCGACGAGATCCAGCAGCTCGGGCACGGTGGGCCCATCGGTGAAGAACGATCGGAAGAGCCGCAGCGTCTCCTCCACCGTGAGCTTGTCGGCCAGCTGGGTTTCCTGCAGCTGCACGCCGAGCCGGCGGCGCAGCTCGTCGCGATCGGTGCGCCATCGGCGGCCCAGCACCTCCACGTCGCCTTCGTCCTGGTCGAGCAGGCCCTCGAGGATCTCGATCGTCGTGGTCTTGCCGGCGCCGTTCGGCCCGAGCAGGCCGAAGCACTCGCCGCGCCGCACCTCGAGATCGAGCCCGGCCACGGCGACGACGTCGGGATAGCGCTTGACCAGGCCGCGGCAGGCCAGCGCGGGCGAGTCCGTGGGCACGTGATTCATTGTAGAAGAGAGGCGCGTCGCCCGGCCCACGCGCCGAAGGCGCGCCCACGGCCCGAAGGGCCGCCGCCTGGTGTACACTTCCCTCCTGTGTCGGCGATCGTGCTCATAGGCCCCGCCGCTGCGTTGGACCTGCTCCGGAAGCAGCTCGCGTCGGACCAGCCGGTTCAACTGTTCACGGATCACGAGGTGCGCGAGGCGGTGGAGTACATCGCGACGGCGCGGCCGGAGCTGGTGGCCATCGACGCGGAGTTCGCCGTCAGCGCGCGGGGCGAGGCGCTCATCGGCCGCATCGAGGAGGACCCGACGCTGCGCTGCCAGCTGAAGCTCCTCGCCCGCGGCGAGGCCGCCGCGCCGGGTCCCCGCAAGAGCGGTACCGGCATCACGCCCGCCGGCGCCCCGGCGCCCGCCCCGTACGAAAAACACGGCACGCGGCGCGCCCCGCGCGTCCGCATGCCCGATGGCGTGGCCGTCACGCTCGACGGCAACCCGGCCGAGCTCGTCGACCTGTCCTCCGTGGGTGCCCAGGTCGTGTCGAAGGCCGTGCTCCGGCCCAACCAGCGCGTCCGACTGCTGTTGCCCGAGGGCTCGCGCAACCTGCGGTGCGCCGGGTCGGTGGTCTGGGCGGCGTACGAGATGCCGTCGGGCAAGCCGCCCCGGTACCGCGCAGGCCTGAAGCTGTCCGGGGTCGAGAGCGAGGCCCTGGAGGGCTTTGCCGAGCGGCACAAGCCCGCGCAATCAGGCGAGCCGGACTGACCCCTGCGGGAACCAGCGGCCCGCCACCGTGTCCTCGCGGATGATGGTCTCGCCGCGATCGGATCCCGTCGAGACGACCGCCATCGGCACCCCGCTCACCTCCTCGAGGCGCTTGATGTAGCGCCGCGCCTCGGCGGGCAGCTGCTCGAAGCGCGTGACGCCCTTCGTCGGCGCCGACCATCCCGGCCAGGACTCGTAGATGGGGGTGCAGGGCCCCACGGTGTTCAGGTCGGCCGGGAACTCGGTGAGCGTGCGATCCCCGACGGCGTACCCCGTGCAGATGTCGACGCGCTCGAGACCGTCGAGCACGTCCAGCTTCGTCAGGGCCAGCGCGTCGATGCCGTTGACGCGCACGGCGTAGCGCACGGCCACCGCGTCGTACCACCCGCACCGGCGCGGGCGGCCGGTGGAGGCGCCGTACTCCTGCCCGCTCTCCCGCAGCCGCTCGCCCATCTCGCCCGTGAGCTCCGTGGGCAGCGGGCCCTCGCCGACGCGCGTCGTATAGGCCTTGGCCACGCCCAGCACGCCGTGCACGGCCCTCGGCGGAATGCCCAGCCCGGTGCACGCGCCGCCGATGGAGGCGTTGGACGAGGTGACGTAGGGGTAGGTCCCGTGGTCGATGTCGAGCATCGTCCCCTGCGCGCCCTCGATGAGGATGCGGTGGCCCGCGCGCATGGCCTGATCGAGCGCCAGCGACACGTCGCCGGTCCAGCGCCGCATCCGCTCGCCCTGCGCGAGGAGCTGCTCGTAGACGGCGCGCCAGTCCATCTTCGTGTCCCTGATGATCTGGTTGCGCGCGTGCACGTTCTCGCGCACCTCGTCGGCGAGCGCCTGCGTGTCCACGAGGTCGCACACGCGGATGCCGCGCCGGCCGATCTTGTCCTCGTAGGCGGGGCCGATGCCGCGCGACGTGGTGCCGATCCTCCGCTCGCCGCGGCGCGCCTCGCTCAGCACGTCCAGCTCGCGGTGGTACGGCAGGATGAGGTGCGCCTTCTCGCTGATGAGGAGCCGGTCGCCCACCTCGATGCCGAGCGCGGCGAGCTCGTCGATCTCCGCGAAGAGCGCCTGCGGGTCCACGACCACGCCGTTGCCGATCACGCACCGCACGCCCGCGTGCAGGATGCCCGAGGGGATGAGGTGCAGCACGAACTTCTTCCCGCTGACGTACACGGTGTGGCCCGCGTTGTGGCCCCCCTGATACCGCGCGACGACGCCGAAGTGGGGCGTGAGGAGGTCGACGATCTTCCCCTTGCCTTCGTCCCCCCACTGCGCGCCCAGGACCGCGATGTTCATGCCTACT
>CAZLBU010000152.1:6613-7004 GCA_964557815.1 uncultured Bifidobacteriaceae bacterium
GCCGATGATTCTCCTCGACGGCACGCGCGTGACGCTCGACCAGCTGATCGCGATCGCGGACCGGGGCGCGGCGGTGGCGCTCGCGCCCGCGGCGCGCGACGGCGTCGCGGCCGCGCGCGCCGTGGTGGATCGCGTGGCCGACGGCGACGCGCCGGTGTACGGCATCAACACCGGCTTCGGCAACTTCGCCGAGACGCGCATCGAGCACGCGGATCTCGCGCGGCTGCAGGTGAACCTGGTGCGCAGCCATGCCGCCGGCGTGGACGATCCGCTGCCGCCGCGCGCCGTGCGCGCGATGATGGCGCTCAGGGCCAACGTGCTGGCCAAGGGCTACTCCGGCATCCGCGTCGACACGCTGGAGCGCCTGCTCGCGCTGCTCAATCACGGCGTA
>CAZLBU010000153.1:0-4189 GCA_964557815.1 uncultured Bifidobacteriaceae bacterium
TGCGTGCCGATCTCCTCGAACTTGCGAATGTCGTTGTCGCTGCGCCGCGGCGCGGCCTGGAGGGGCCACGTGGACGCGATGCGGTCGCGGCGCACGTAGAGCAGCCCCGTGCCCAGCGGCGCCAGCAGCCACTTGTGCAGGCTGACGCCGTAGTAGTCCATCTCGAGGTCGCGCAGCTTGTACGGGAAGTGGCCCATGGCGTGCGCGCCGTCCACGATGGTGATGATGCCGCGCGAACGGGCCCAGAGGCTCAGCTCGCGGACCGGGAAGAGCTGGCCCGACTGGTTCGTGATGTGGCAGAAGTGCAGCACCTTCGTCCGCGGCGACACGGCGCGCGTGAGGCGCTCCAACAGGTCCTGCTGGGTCGTCGGCACGGGGAAGTCGATCCGCTTGAGCGCGACCTTGTCGCGGCGCACCCGCTGGTCCCACGTGGTCAGCATGCGCCCGTAGTCCTGCTCGGTGGTGACGATTTCGTCGCCCGGCTCGAGATCGAGGCCCATCTGCGCGATCTGCAGCGACTCGCTGGCATTGCGCGTGATGGCGATCTCCTCGGGGTCGGCGCCGAACTCGGCCGCGAGGCGCCGCCGTGCCGTCTCGATGTTCCGGTCGATCATGCCGCGGTGGTAGACCGGCGCCTGGTTGGCCCAGTCCATGTAGCGCTTGCTGGCCTCGTGTACCACGGTGGGGCTGGGGCACTGGTTGCCGTTGTTCAGGTTGATCAGGGTGCGATCGAGCGTGAACGCGAACTGGATCTCACGCCAGTAGTCCTCGTCCGCGGCCACCTGCGCGGGTGTGCGGCCGGCCACGGACTGGGTGAGCGCGGCCACTTCCTCCAGGCCATAGCGTGTAGCAGCGAACCCGGCACCTGCCGCGCTGCCGGTGAGGCGAAGAAACGAACGTCGGCTCCACATGGTCGAACCCCCCGGGAGAGTATAGACACGAAGGGTTCAAAGCACGAAGGGTTCAGGGCACGGAGGGTTCGAAGCACGAAGGGTTCAAAGCACGGAGGGTTCAAGGCACGGAGGGTTCAAAGCACGAAGGTTCAAGGCACGGAGGTTCGTGCCGGGTGCTACGCTGGGTGCGTGGTGCTGCTGATCTCCACCTACGACCTCGGCCGGCAGCCGTTCGGGCTGGCGTCGCCGGCGGCGTGGCTGCGGCGGGCGGGCATCGAGGTCGTGCTCCGGGACCTGTCGCGACAGAAGCTGGATCTCGGGCTGGTTGCGCGTGCGCGGGTGGTGGCCGTGTACCTCCCGATGCACACCGCCACGCGCCTCGCGTTGGCGGCACTCGATCGCGTGCGAACGCTGAACCCCGCCGCCACGCTCTGTGCGTATGGCCTCTACGCGCCGCTGAACGCGGAGCTGCTCCGGGCCCACGGAGTGACGCACGTCCTCGGCCCCGAGTTCGAGGCCGATCTCGTGGCGGCTGCCCGGCACGCCCTGTCGGCCGGAGACGCGGAGGGCGCGGCACGCGGGGAACCGGGGCCGGGGATCCGCCAGCCGTCCGAAAGGCACGCAGCGCTGCCGCGGCTGCCGTTCATCCAGCCCGATCGCCGGGGCCTCCCGGGGCCAGCCTCCTATGCCACTCTGCAGCTGCCGGACGGGACGCGCCGCATCGCGGGTTCGACCGAGACCACCCGCGGCTGCAAGCACTGGTGCCGGCACTGTCCCATCGTCGCCGTGTACGGCGGGCAGTTCCGGGTGATCCGCGCGGATGTGGTGCTGGCCGATATCCGGGCGCAGGTGGCCGCCGGTGTCGAGCACGTCACCTTCGCCGATCCCGACTTCCTGAACGGTCCCGCCCACGCACGCCGCATCGTCGAGGCGATGCACGCCGAGTGGCCGGCGCTGACCTTCGACGCCACCATCAAGATCGAGCACCTGCTGAAGCATCGCGAGCTGCTGCCGGTGCTCGCGGAGAGCGGATGCCTGTTCGTGACGAGCGCCGTGGAGTCGATTGACGACGAGGTGCTGCGGCTTCTCGGGAAGGGGCATACCCGCGCGGACTTCGAGGAGGCTGTGCGGCTGTGCCGCGCCGCCGGCCTGACCCTCGCGCCGACGTTCGTGGCCTTCACGCCGTGGACCACCCTCGAAGGCTACCGCGCGCTCCTCGACGCGGTCGAGGATCTGGATCTCGTGGCGCACGTGTCGCCCGTCCAGTGGGCCATTCGCCTGCTCGTGACGAACCGGTCGCCCTTGCTGGAGCTGCCAGACATCCGCTCCGTGGTGTCGCACTTCGACCCGCGCACGCTCACGCATCCCTGGCGTCATTCGGACGGGCGCGTGGACGCACTGCAGAGAGCCGTGACGCAGCTCGTGGGCGTCCGGCTCAATCGCCCGCGGCAGGAGACGTTCGACGCGATTCGCATCCTCGCCGACACGGCCCTCGCCGAGGGCGCGCCGGCCGGTGCCGATCGCATGGCGGCGTGCCGGCACACGCCGCCGCCGTCGCGGGCGACGATCCCGTACCTGAACGAGCCCTGGTACTGTTGAGCGGAGCCCACCGCAGAGCAGGTGGCTCTGTTGTGACGGTCGTGCGAGTCCGTCGATGGCGACGATGAGCGGTGAGCGCGCAGCGGGGGCGCGGCCGCGGCGCGTGCTGCTCCTGACCACGACGACCGGCTACCAGACGCGCATGTTCGAGGATGCGGCTGCCGGGGCCGGTGTCGAGATCGTGTACGCAACCGACCGGTGCGACCACCTGGACGATCCCTGGCGCGACGGGTCCATTGCCGTGCGGTTTGACGATCGGGAGGCCTCGCTCCGGGCCCTTCAGGAAGCCCTCGCGTATCGACCTGTGGATGGCGTGCTCGCTGTCGGCGATGGGCCGGCGGCGCTGGCCGCGCTGGTCATGCGGCATCTCGGCCTGCCTGGCCACGACCCGGATGGCGCCGCGACGGCGCGCGACAAGCGCCGCATGCGCGCGCGGCTGCGCGACGCGGGCCTTGCGGTGCCCCCGGTCACGGTCCTTCAGGCCGGCGGCGATGCCGCCGTCCTGGTCGAATCGCTCCGCTACCCGGTCGTCGTGAAGCCGACCACGCTGTCCGGATCCCGCGGCGTCATTCGCGCGGACGACGCCACGTCGTTTGTCGCGGCCGTGGACCGCATCCGGAGGCTTCTCGCCTCGCCGGAGCTCCGCTCCCCGGTGAGTGGACCTCCCGATGTCGTGCAGGTGGAGGGCTACATCGACGGCATCGAGTATGCGCTGGAGGGCCTGCTCGAGGCTGGCGCCCTGCGCGTGCTGGCCATCTTCGACAAGCCCGACCCGCTCGTGGGGCCGTTCTTCGAGGAAACCCTGTACGTCACGCCGTCGCGTGCGAGCCGAGCCACGCAGCACGCCATCGTCACGACGGTCGCGTCGGCTGCCCGCGCGATTGGCCTCTGGCACGGGCCCGTGCACGCGGAGTGCAGGGTGGCCGCCGATGGCGTGTATGTCCTGGAGGTGGCCGCGCGCCCGATTGGCGGCCTCTGCGCGCGCGCCCTGCGCTTCGTTCGAGAGGGGTCGCTGTCGAGGGAGCGCATGGGCCTCGAAGCCCTGCTGCTCCGTCACGCCCTCGGCGAGCCCGCGGACGGATGGGTGCGGGAACCGGAGGCTGCCGGCGTGATGATGATCCCCATTCCGCGTGGCGGCGTGCTCCGCGGCATCGAGGGTCTCGAGGCGGCCCGCGCTCTGCCCGGAATCGACGATGTGGTCATCACGGCGAAGGCTGACCAGCGGCTGGTCCCGCTCCCTGAGGGCGGCAGCTACCTGGGATTCATCTTCGCGCGTGACACCGCGCCCGCGGCCGTCGAGCACCTGCTCCGCTCCGCCCACGCGGAGCTGAGCTTCTCGATCGACCCGTACCTGCCGGTGGTGGAGAAGAAGTAAGAAGTGAGAAGTGAGAAGGCAGAAGGCAGAAGGCAGAAGGCAGAAGCTCGCGGAGCGCGAGAACATCCAGAACCTCCAGAACCTCCAGAACCCCAGAACCCTACTTACTCTGCTGCGGCACGTACCCCGGCGGCAGGGCCGCGCCCTCGCCGAAGAAATACTCCTCGAGCTGAGTCCGGATCAGCTCCTGCGCCTCCTTCTGCCACGGCATGAGGCGATACTCGTTGAGGATCATCTTCTGGCGATCTTCCCAGAGCTTCCACGCCTGCGCGGACACGTTCTCGAAGATGCGCTGGCCGAGCTCGCCCGGCCACGGGGCGAA
>CAZLBU010000153.1:4199-6920 GCA_964557815.1 uncultured Bifidobacteriaceae bacterium
ATCGCCTCTGCTGGTACGGACGCAGCACCCCACTCATTCCCGCCGACCTGACCATCCACACCATCGTGGACGGCCAACTGCTGTACTGCGCCCACCCGATGTTCTTCCCTCTGGTGGGCTACGAGTTCGACATCCGCAACTGCGAGCACTGCGATGTGTTCCGGCCGCGGCGCCGCGCAGACCCGCCATCGTATTGAATCCGACCACCTCAACCGGTGCGCTGTATGGTTTTCATACGGCCCCGCTGGGGGCCGGGATGTCTTTGCATGTACAAATGACTCTCAGGAAATGACTTGCGGCCGTGACGGTCCAGCTGATTCTGGCAAGCATCTCGCTTTACGGATTGGCAAGGAGGTGTCGACCGTGCTCGAAGTCATTCGTAAGGCCCGCCGAGGCTTTGCCTCGATGTCCCCAGAGAAGCAGCGCGAGATTGCCAGCAAGGGTGGTCGCGCGGCTCACGCCAAAGGCACGGCGCACGAGTGGTCTGCCCAGGAAGCCCGCGAAGCCGGCCGCAAGGGCGGTCAGGTCTCGCGCGGCGGACGCGGCAAGCTGCCGAGCGGCGAATAGCCAGTCCGCTTCCCGACTCTCAGCCATCCGGCTCCAGGCTCCGGCCTGGAGCGGATGGCTGGCGTCGGTTCACCTCAGATCTTCTCCACGTCGACGCGTGCGTCGTTGAAACACGCGCCCCCACCCAGGTCGGTCAGGCTGTCCGGGACCAGCACGTTCGAGGTCCAGCCGTTGGACGTGTGCCGGCGCCATGTGCCCTTGGGCATCGACACGGTGCCCGGCCGCACCAGCGGCGTCACCCGCGCCCTCAATCTCACTTCGCCCTGGCTGTTGAACACCCGCACCTCGTCCTTGTCGTCGATGCGGCGCGCGTCCGCATCGGTGGGGTTCATGTCAAGGGCGATGTCGGGGCGCGTGAGCTCGCCGAGGGTGGAACTGATCGTGCGCTCGCTGGCCGGGGAGATGAGCGCCAGCGGGAAGCGCCCGGTGGCGGGATCCTCCTGGTAGCCGTAGAGGCCAAGGGGCGCTTCGCGATCCAGGGCCTCGGGGCAGAGGTGGACCTTGCGATCCGGCGTGTTCGGGAAGACGTCCACGAACTGAACCGGGCGACCGCCGTAGGGAGGCGTCGCCCGCCAGCTGGCCCGCAGCTCGTCGCCGATGCCATCCGGCATGCCGGACAGCGACGCGAGCATCGCGTCGAGATCGTCATCGGGATCACCGTCGCGAGAGAGGCTCAGCCGCCGCACGAGGTCCATGAAGACCTCGGTGTTCGATCGGGATTCGCCAACCGGCTCGATCACCGGCCGCGCCAGCTGCAGCGACAGCGAGCCGTAGGCCTTCGCGTAGTCGTAGTGTTCCAGGAATGTGGTGGCGGGCAGCACCACATCCGCGTAGAGCGCCGTGTCGGTGAGCACCTGGTCGAAGACCACGGTGAACAGGTCGTCGCGTGACAGGCCCTCCAGCACGCGTGCCTGGTCGGGGAGCGTGACGGCCGGATTGCAGTTGTAGACGAAGAGCGCGCGGATGGGCGTTCCCGAGGGCGTGGTGAGCTCGCGGCCCACCCGGTTCATGTTGACGGTTCGGCTGTCGGCTTCCGCGTCCTGCAGCCATGCGCGATCGATGCCCCACGTGGCCGAGTTGCTCATCGAGTAGCCGCCGCCGCGCACGCCGAACTTGCCGCCGACGGCGGGCAGGGCCAGCACCGCGGCCGCGGCGCTCCCGCCGTTGCGATTGCGCTCCAGGCCCCACCCGCACTTCACCAGGGCCGGCGAGGTGCGGGCGAACAGGTCAGCAACCTGGCGGAGTCGATCCGCCGGCACGCCGCTCACCTCCGCCGCGCGCTCGAACGTCCAGGGCTTCGCGCGCTCGCGCAGCGCGTCGGCGCCGGTGGCGAGCGCGGCGAGGAACGCCTCGTCGGCCAGGCCGTCTCCGAACAGGAGCCGGTGGAAGGCGAGAGCCACGGCGAGGTCGGTCCCGGGGCGGACCGCCAGGTGGATGTGCGACTGCCGCGCGATGGTCGTCGCCCTTGGATCGATCACGACGATGGTGGCGCCCTGCTCACGCGCTTCCTTGAGATAGGGCATCAGGTGGATGCCCGAGACGCCCGGGTTGACACCCCACACGAGAATGAGGCGCGCGGAGGGGTAGTCCTGGTAGGCGACCGATCCCATCTTGCCGTAGAGGCCGGCGTTGGCCGCGCCCGTCGGGGCCGCGCAGACCGATCGGAGCAGGCGGGATGCGCCGAGCCGGCGGAACAGGATGGCGTCGGCGTAGTCCTGCGTGAGGAAGCCGTTCGATCCGCCGTAGCAGAGGGGCAGGATGGCCTCGGGGCCGTCGGTCCGCCGCACCTGTTCCAGCCTCTCCGCAATGCGATCCAGCGCATCGTCCCACGTCACGCGCGTGAACGCCCCCTTGCCCTTGGGGCCCCTGCGGATGGCGGGGTAGTGCAGGCGATCGTCACCGTAGACGCGCCGGTCGAAATGGCGGACCTTCGCGCAGATATAGCCGCGCGTCACCGCATTGGCGGTGCCGCCGTTGATGCGTGCAATCCGCCCACCCCGCAAGGTGACGGTGAGGGAACAGGCATCCGGGCAGTCGAGCGGACACGCCGTCTCGACGGTGGACTCGGACGGGGCAACGGCAGGGCGAGGCATGACGGGCAGTGTACTTCAGGGGTGCAGGGGTGCAGGGGTGCAGGGGTGCAGGGGTGCAGGG
>CAZLBU010000154.1:0-6894 GCA_964557815.1 uncultured Bifidobacteriaceae bacterium
TACATCTGCGTACATCTGCGCCATCTGCGGTCCCTGTTGCCCCATCTGTGTCATCTGCGTCATCTGCGGCCCCTGCGCCATCTGCGGCCCCTGCGCCATCTGCGGCCCCTGCGTCATCTGCGGCCCCTGCGCCATCCGCGTCCCGAATCTGCGTCTATACTTTTCGGCGTTGATTCCGCGTCCCCGCGGACGTGTCCCATCCGTGCATGAGGTTTCGCGTATGAACTCCCGCTCCCTGGCGGTCCGTGTCGTCATCCTGGCAGTCCTCGTCTCGGCGTTTACCGCCATCGGTGGCCCCGATCGCGTGCAGTCCGTGTCGGCGCAGGGCGATCCCAACCTCATCGTCCCGCCCGCGGCGTTCGACGACCTGAAGTGGCGCCTCGTCGGTGCCACGCGCGGCGGACGTGTCACCGCGTACTCGGGCGTGCGCCAGCAGCCGCACACCTTCTACTTCGGCGGCGTCGGCGGCGGCGTGTGGAAGAGCGAGGACGCTGGCATCACGTGGGCGCCGATGACCGACGGCAGTTCCCTCGGCACCGGCTCCATCGGCTCCATCGACGTGGCGCCGTCCAACCCCAACCACGTCTGGGTGGGCACGGGCAGCGCGGCCATCCGCTCGAATGTCATCATCGGGCGGGGCGTCTACAAGTCGCTGGACGCGGGCAAGACCTGGCAGTTCATGGGCCTCAGGAACTCCGGGCAGATTGGCGGCATCAAGGTCCACCCCTACAACACCAACACGGTGTGGCTGGCGGCCCTCGGGTCGCCCTTCGGGCCCAACGACGAGCGCGGCATCTTCAAGACCACCGATGGTGGCAAGACCTGGAAGAAGACGCTCTTCGTGGACAACGAGCACGGCGGGCGCGACATCGAGGTGGACTGGGAGAACCCCGACATCCTCTACGCCGCCACGTACCGCGGCTTCCGCAAGGGCTGGGACATCATCAGCGGCGGCCCGGCCGACAAGGGCGGCATCTACAAGTCCACCGATGGCGGCGAGACGTGGAAGAAGATCACGGCCGGCCTGCCCGACGACCTGATCGGCAAGATCGACATCGACATCTCGCGCAGCAACCCGAAGGTGCTCTACGCGATGGTGGAGGCGCTCGGGCCGAAAGGCGGGCTCTATCGCTCGAACGATGCCGGCGAATCGTGGACGCTCGTGAACAACAGCCAGCGCCTGCGCGCCCGGCCCTTCTACTTCCATTACGTCACGGTGAACCCGAAGGACGAGAACGAGGTGTGGGTGAACGAACTGGGCCTCCACAAGAGCGTGGACGGCGGCAAGACGTTCACCACCGTCCCGACGCCGCACGGCGACAACCACGGGATGTGGTTCAACCCGGACAACCCGGGCATCATCCTGCAGGTGAACGACGGCGGCGCCAACGTCAGTCTGAATGGCGGGAGGAGCTGGTCGTCCATCCTCAACCAGCCGACGGCCGAGTACTACATGGTGTCGGTCGACGAGCAGACCCCCTATCGCCTCTACATGCCCCAGCAGGACAACAGCACCATCATCATCCCGAGCGTGCCGCCGATGTCCTGGGGCTTCGAGCACCCGGCGCAGGCCTGGCAGCAGGCGTCGGGCTGCGAGACGGGCCAGATCTGGCCGAAGCCGGACGGCCAGGTCGTGTGGGGCGCGTGCAAGGGCGAGGTGGGCCGCTACAACGTCCGCACCGGGCAGGAGAAGCACTACTGGGTGTACCCGCAGAACCGCTACGGGCACGACCCGGACGACATCAAGTTCCGCTTCCCGCGCCAGACCGTCGTCTACGTGTCGCCGCACGACTCGCGCGTCATCTACCAGGCCTCGCACGTGCTGCACCGCTCCACGGACGAGGGCATCCTGTGGGACATCATCAGCCCGGACCTGACCGCGCACGAGGCCGAGTACCAGTACCCGTCGGGCAACCCGATCACACGTGACGTGACGGGCGAGGAGGTGTACTCCACCATCTACTCGATGGTCGAGTCGCGCCTCGAGCGCGGCGTCATCTGGGTGGGCGCCAACGACGGCCCCGTGCACGTCTCGCGCGACAACGGCAAGACCTGGAGGAACGTCACGCCGCAGGGCCTGGTGGGCGCCCGCATCCAGACCATCGAGGACTCGCCGCACGCGCGCGGCCGCGCCTACATCGCCGCCTACCGCTTCATGCGCGAGCACGACCTGAAGCCCTACATCTACCGGACCGACGACTACGGCGCGACGTGGACGCTGCTCACCGACGGGAAGAACGGCATCCCGGAGGACTACCCGACGCGGGTGGTCCGCGAAGATCCGAAGCAGCCGGGCCTGCTCTACGCCGGCACCGAGTTCGGCTTCTTCGTCTCGTTCAACGCGGGGAAGAACTGGCAGGCGCTGCAGATGAACCTGCCGGTGACGCCGGTCACCGACCTGCGCGTGCACCGGAACGACCTGGTCATCTCCACGATGGGACGGTCCGCGTGGATCATGGACAACGTGACGCCGCTGCAGCAGCTGGCAGCCATCGCGCAGGGCGGCACGCCGCGCGCCTCGAACGGGTGGGGAATCGACTGGAGCGCCGGGACTTCGGACTGGAGCGCCGGGACTTCAGTCCCGGCATCCTCCGGCCCCTCGGCCGCCGCGCAGGCGGCGCCCTCCATGCCCGCCACCATCGTCTTCGCGCCGCGCGAGGCGATCCGCGTGCGCAACAGCTCCGCCCCCGCATCGGCCGACGAGCCGGAGTATCCCGGTGCGACGGCGCAGATCGATCTCTATTTCCAGAACGCGCCCGCGGCGGACACGAAGCTCGAGATTGCCGACGCGCGCGGCCAGACGCTGAAGGCGTGGACGGTGCTGTCGGCCAGCGCGGCCGGCGGCGGCGGGCAGGAGATGCGCGGCTTCTTCCGCCGCGGCGCCTCGAGCTCGCCCGGCATCAGGCCCGAGGCCGGCATGCAGCGGATTCAGTGGGACCTGCGCTTCCCCGGCCCGTGGGCGCCCAACGCGCCGGAGGGTGGCCCCGGCGGGCCGATGGTGCCGCCAGGCAAGTACACGATCAGGCTGACGTCCGGCGGGCAGACCACCACGCGGACGCTCGAGGTGAAGTCCGATCCGCGCGTGGCCGCCGACGGCGTGGCCGACGGCGACATCGCCGAGCAGGTTCGCTTCCAGTTGCAGGTGCGCGACGCCATCAGCGACGCGCGGAAGCTGCAGGCCGACATCGAGGCGGCGATGAAGAAGGCGGGCGTGAAGCCTGTCGCGGCGCTGCCGCCGGGCAAGTCGCCGGGCGAGATCGCCTACGAGCACCCGCTGCAGGCGTTGTGGAGCCAGGTGGCCGACACCCCGGGCATCTACGTGCCGGGCATGCTGACGACGCAGTTGAACAACGTCCAGCGGATGGTGACCCAGGCTGACCAGAAGATCGGCAAGGACGCCTACGATCGCTTCGGCGATCTGCAGAAGGAGCTGGCGAAGCTGCAGGCGGAGTTCGCGAAGGTCAAGTAGGCCTCGCTTCGCTCGGTGGGCCCGGGAGGGCCGGCTTCGCCGGTAGGCCTCGCTCACGCTCGGTGGGCGGCGCCTTCGGGAGGGTCGCCCACGGCGCGAAGCGCCGCCTACCCGGAGGGCCGGCTTCGCCGGTAGGCCACGCTCACGCTCGGTGGGCGCCGCCTTCGGCGGCGTGGGACGGCCCCACGGGCCGCTGACGCGGCGACGCCCTGCGCCACGCCCTGCACCCACGGCCCGGAGGGCCGCCCACGGCGCGAAGCGCCGCCTACCCGGAGGGCCGGGCTTCGCCGGTAGGCCACGCTCACGCTCGGTGGGCGCCGCCTTGGGCGGCGTGCGGACTCCTGAGGCCGAAGGGCCGCTCACGCGGCGAAGCCGCGCCCACGGCGCGAAGCGCCGCCTACGCTCCGCGCTCACGGCCCGAAGGGCCGCCATCTCCGAACGCCGCGATCATCTGTTCCTCACTCGGCGGCGCGAGCACGTGGTTGGCCGCGAACTCCGCCGCGCCGGGATACGCCGTGGCGCGGATGCGCGCCGCGGCGGCGTCCAGGTCGTACGGTGTCCACCGGAAGTGCGGGCCCCCCTCGTCCAGCAGCAGCCAGTAGGCGCCGGCCTCGCCGAACGGCATCCCCACGCTCCCGGCGTTCACCACGCGTACGCCGGCGATCGTGCGGTCGAACTGCATGTGGGTGTGGCCGCAGACGACCAGTGCCGCCCTCACTTCCCCGAAGGCGATCGCGATGTGTGCCTCGGGTGTCTCGCGAGTAACGATCTCGGTGTCACTGCGTGGGGTGGCGTGGCACAGGAGTACCATCCCGACGCCGGGCACCTCCACCGTGAGCGTGGCCGGCCAGTTCCGCATCGATGCGACGTGGTCCGCTCGCAGCCGGCCGGCACACCAGCGGACCGGCGGCTGGTACGCCACCGGCACGGTAACGAGCGCGTGCCCATCGACTGCGGCCAGGGTCTCGCGGTCGCCGTTGCCGCGGAGGTACCGCACGGGGATTGCGAGGGCAGCCAGCAGGTCCAGCGTCTCAACCGGCATCGGTCCCGGCAGCACGTCGCCGCCGATGATCACCTCGTCCACAGCGGCATCGCGCACCGCGGCCAGCACTGCTTCCAAAGCGGGGAGGTTGCCGTGGATGTCATAGAGGGTGGCGACGCGCATGTTGACCCTCCGGCTGTGTCGCTCCGGCACTACACGGCGGGCATCGGCCCACGAGCCTTACCGCCGAAGCCGGCCCGCGCCGAGCTGCGTAAGGCGCCTGCCGCCCGAAGGCGGCCCACCCGAGCAAGGCGAGGGCCTACCCGCCGAAGGCGGGCCTATTCCCACTTCGCCGCCGGCCGGCCGAACCACAACCACGCGATGTAGTCCACCAGCGGCGGCGTGCCGCCGAGCTCGCGCAGGCGCATGTTCACCTGGCCACGGTGGTATTGGCTGTGCAGCGCCACCTGCAGCACCGTCTCGCCAAGCGTGGTCCCCCCTGGCTTTCGGCCGATGGCCTTCTCCACCATGTCGGCCCACGCCACGGGCATGGGCTCGGCGATGCGCTCGTCCGTCAGCATCTCGAGGAAGCCGGGGACGGCGGCATGATACTCGCGCGCCCAGGCCATCACCGGCGGCAGCTCGGTGAACGTCGGGTACGGCGCCTCGCGCGGCTCGCCCCGCCACTGGCGCAGGAACGCGTGCTGCACGAGGTGGAGGTGGGTCAGGAGGCCCCGCAGCTTCTCGTCCGCCTGCGCCGGCTCCGACCCTAGCACCGCCGGCCAGACGGTGGCATCGGCCCATTCCATGTGGCGACAGAGGTCGCGCAGGGCGTGCATGTCCACAGCCCGTGATTGTGACACGGAAAAGCCTCTCCAGCCCGCCCTGGGCGTCCATTGATGATTGCCGATTGGTGATTGAGCGATTCATTGAGTGATTGGCGATTGCCGCATTGAGCCATTCGATTGACACAATGGCGCATTGCGGCATCGGCACAATCCGAATGGTGGCATTGCCCCAATCGCCCTAACGCCCGATGAATCGCTCATCACCAATCGGCAATCGCCAATGGGCTCGGGGCGAGACGACCACACTCAGGCCGCCCGCGCTATGCTTGAGCCGGCAATGTCCTCGCGCCCGGCGCCCGTTCTCGGCCTGCTCGTCGTCGCCCTCCTCGCCGCCATTCCCGCCGGCGCGCAGGACCGGTCCGTCGCTTCACCCGGCGGGCGACGATCGCTCCAGGCCGTTGAAGTCGACGAGCCGCCCAGCATCGACGGCATCCTGGACGAGCCCGTCTGGACGAGAGCCGAGCCTGCCACCGACTTCGTTCAGGCCGACCCGCTCGAGGGTCAGCCCGCCACCGAGCCTACCGAGGTGCGTGTGGCCTTCGACCGCGACTTCCTCTATATCGCGGCCCGCTGCCTCGACTCCGACCCGTCGGGCGTCATCGTCAACGAGATCCGCAAGGACTTCGTCCCACGCGAGCAGGACGCCTTCGAGGTGCTGCTCGACACGTTCCTCGACCGCCGCAACGGCTTCGTGTTCTCCACCAATGCCGCCGGTGCCCGCGCCGACACGCAGATTGCCAACGAGGGGCGCGAGGTGAACACCAACTGGGACGCGGTCTGGTGGGTGGCCGCCACGCGCAACGACGAAGGCTGGGCGGCGGAGTTCAAGATCCCGTTCAAGACCCTGCGCTTCGAGGGCGGCCCGGGCCACGACTGGGGCATCAACTTCGCCCGGCGGATCCGGCGGAAGAACGAGGTCACCTACTGGTCGCCCGTCTCGCGCGCGTTCTCCATCTACCGCGCCTCGTCCGAGGGTGACCTGACCGGCCTGCCGGCCCTCGACCCCGGCCGCAACATCCGCGTGAAGCCGTTCCTCCTGGGCGGCGCCACGCGTCCCGTGGGCGCCGGCACGTTCGAGAAGGAGGCCACCGGCGGCGTGGACGTGAAGATGGGCGTCACGCCGTCCATGGCGCTCGACATCACCGTCAATCCCGACTTCGCGCAGGCCGAGGCCGACGAGCAGCAGGTGAACCTGACGCAGTTCAGCCTGTTCTTCCCCGAGAAGCGCGAGTTCTTCCTCGAGAACTCCGGCATCTTCTACTTCGGCGACATCCCGCGCAACGCGCGGCAGCCCAGCCGGTTTCGGCCGCCCGAGGAGGACCTGTTGCTCTTCTTCAGCCGCCGCGTCGGCCTCACCGAGAGCGGCGAGCAGCTGCCGCTGCACGGCGGCATCCGCCTCACTGGCCGGGCCGGGGCCTACGGGCTCGGCCTGATGACGATGCAGGGCGAGGCATTCGGCGCGCGGCCCAGCGAGAACTACACGGTGGCGCGCGTGCGGCGCGACGTGCTGGCCAACTCGGACGTCGGGGCCATCGTGGTGTCCCGCGATGCATCCGGCCGCGCGGACGACTTCAACCGCGTTTACGGTGTCGACG
>CAZLBU010000155.1:0-6060 GCA_964557815.1 uncultured Bifidobacteriaceae bacterium
ATCCGCTGGTACTCCTTGTCGGTGAGCGTCAGGGCCGGGGCCACGGTGATGCTGTCGCCCGTGTGCACGCCCATGGGGTCCACGTTCTCGATCGAGCAGATGACGACGAAGTTGTCGGCGCCGTCGCGCATCACCTCGAGCTCGAACTCCTTCCAGCCGATCACCGACTCCTCGACCAGCACCTCGTGCACCGGGCTGAGGCTCAACCCGCGCGAGCAGATCTCCTTGAACTCCTCCAGGTTGTAGGCGATGCCGCCGCCGACGCCACCCATCGTGAACGACGGCCGGATGATGGCCGGGAAGCCCGTGTCCTCGACGAGCGTCAGCGCCTCGTCCAGGCTCTTCACCACGCCGCTCTTCGGCATGTCCACGCCGATTTCCTTCATGGCGTTCTTGAAGAGCAGGCGGTCCTCGGCCACCTTGATGGCGGGGATCTGCGCACCGATGAGCGCGACGTTGTACTTCTTCAGCACGCCAAGCTCGTCGAGCTGCACGGCCAGGTTGAGGGCCGTCTGGCCGCCCACCGTCGGCAGCAGCGCGTCGGGGCGCTCCTTCTGGATCACCTTCTCGAGCGCGTCGGCGGTGAGCGGCTCCACGTAGGTGCGATCCGCCAGCTCGGGGTCGGTCATGATGGTGGCGGGATTGCTGTTCACCAGCACCACCTCGAGCCCCTCGCTCTTCAGCGCCTTGAGGGCCTGCGTGCCCGAGTAGTCGAACTCGCACGCCTGCCCGATCACGATCGGGCCAGACCCGATCACCAGCACTCGATGAATGTCCGTTCGTTTCGGCATCGCTTACCGTCGTTCCATTTCTTCGATGAACTGCGTGAACAGGTAGTCGGCGTCGTGCGGCCCGGGCGAGGCCTCGGGGTGGTACTGCACCGAATAGACGGGCTTGACCACGTGCCGCAGCCCCTCCACGGTGCCGTCGTACAGGTTCAGGTGGGTCACCCGCGCCGTCTCGGGCAGCGACTCGGGGTCCACCGCGAATCCATGGTTCTGCGAGGTGATCTCGATGGCGCCCGAGTCGAGCTGCTTCACCGGGTGGTTCGCGCCGCGGTGCCCGAACTTCAGCTTGTAGGTCTTCGCGCCCAGCGCCAGCGCGAGCAGCTGGTGGCCCAGGCAGATGCCGAACATCGGCACGCCGGTGTCCACGAGCGTGCGGATGTTGTCCACGGCGTAGGTGACCGCCGCGGGGTCCCCGGGGCCGTTGCTGAGGAAGACGCCGTCCGGCTGCCAGGCCAGCACGTCGGAGGCAGGCGTCGTCGCGGGGAACACGCGCACCTCGCACCCGTGCGCGACGAGGCGGCGCAGGATGTTGAGCTTCATGCCGTAGTCGTACGCCGCGACCTTCAGCGGCTTCGACGCGCGCTTGATCGGCGGCACGCCGAACGACGCCTCGGTCACCGCGTCGGCCAGCGTCGTCGTGAAGTCGTAGGGTTCGGCGCACGTCACCGTCTTCACCAGGTCACTGCCTTCCATGTGCGGGATGGCCCGCGCCCGCTCGACCAGCGCCTCCGGATCCACTGAACCGGTGGCGATGACGCCCCGCATCACGCCGCCCGAACGCAGCTTCCGGGTGAGGGCCCGCGTGTCGATGTCGCCGATGGCGACGATGCCGTGGTGGACCAGGTAGTCGCGGAGCGTACCCTGCGCCCGCCAGTTGGACGAGATGGGCGACGGGTCGCGCATCACGAAACCCGCCACCTTGGGAGCGCCCGATTCCTGGTCCGCGCCGGCAACCCCGTAGTTGCCAATCTGCGGCGCCGTCATCGTGACAATCTGGCCCGCATACGACGGATCGGTGAGCACCTCCTGGTAGCCGGTCATGCTGGTGTTGAATACCACTTCACCGGACGTTGCACCGGGTGCGCCCGCGGACATCCCGCGGTACCACGTGCCATCTTCCAGGGCGAGAACTGCGATCATTTCGGCTCCTGTACGCCTGTCAACGAACCGGCTGCGCGCACCCGCGTGCCGGCAACCACGCGTACCGTGGTCGTGAACGGCCGGAAACCGGCCAGCTGCATCTGCACGGTGTATGCCCCTGGTGCGAGGTCCTCGATGGTCACCGGCGTGGCGCCGACCGACCGGCCGTTGACGAGCGCCGATGCGCCAGAAGGGCGGGACTCGATCACGAGCGTACCAGTTTTCGCCGCGGGCGGCGTGGATGCAGGCGCGGCCGCCGCCGGCGGACGCCGCATCCGGACGTCGAGGGTGCGGGATGGACGCTCGCGGGTCAACGTCACCTGCAGGGTTTCCGGCGCATACCCGTCACGCTGCACCCGCACGCGCCGCGTGCCAAGAGCGAGATCCCGGAGCGTCGCCGGCGTCACGCCCCTGCGCTCGTCGTCCACGAACACCGTGGCGCCGGCCGGCGTGGACCGGACCAGCAACCGCCCCGGGGGCGGCTCCGGCGCGGCCGGGCGCGCCTGCGGTGGCGTCTTCGCGGGGGTCATCGGCATCGGCGCGTCGTCGGCGGGTGCGCGGCCAGCGACGACCGGGGACTCGGGCGTGGTCGTCGCGGCGCGTGAGGGCGACGCCTCCGGCTCCGCGACACGCGGCGTCGATTCACCCGCCCCGGCGGCCCCGGGTGCCGCCTGCGAGGCCGCGCCGTTGGGCACGGCCGGATCAGTGCGCGGTGGCGCGTCAGGGGCGAGGGCCACCGTCGCCGAGAGGGCGGAGTCGGTGGGCGACGAGCGCCCCCAGATCAGGTATCCGATGCCCACGCCAAGCGCCAGCCCCAGCAGCGCCACCACCACCAGGCTCGATGTGCCCGAGCCGGCGGCTGGCGGCGTCCCGGCGGCGGAGAACATCGGCGGAACGGAAGGACGCATCGGCAGATCGCTGTCGGCGGGTGCGGCCAGCAACACCGGCGCCGGGCCCTCGTCTGGAGTCAGCAGGTCATCGGCCCCGTCGTCATCGATCACCTCTGGCGACTGCGCAACGTCCGTGCTCCCTTCGCCCGGATCTGGCGACCCGTTCAAGGGCTCGCCGGACTGCGCGACGTCGCCGGCGGCCGGCTCGAGCGGCAGGGCACCGCTCCCGGGTTCGCCAGGGAACTCGTCCAGCGACAGCGGTGGCGCGGCCGACCTCGAGCGCCGGCGCTGGCGTCCGCGTCCCTGGGGTGGAGGCGCGTCGGCGTCGGCGGCGACGTCCGCGACGGCCGCCACGAACTCGGCGCACGTCGCGTAGCGATCCTCGGGCGACGTGCTCAATGCCTGCGCGAACACCTGGGCCATGCGGTCGCGGTCGGCCCCCGGCAGCGGCGCCATGTCCGCGACCCCGAACAACGCAGGCACTCGGCGGCCCGTCATCCACTCGTACGCGAGAGCCGCAAGTGCAAACTGATCCCCGGCGGCCGACACGGAGGCATCGGTCAGCTCGGGCGCCCGGTATGGGCGGCGTGCGGGCAGACGCACGCCCGCCTCGAGAAGAATCGGCCACACGCCGAGGCCCGTCACGACCGTGTCGCGCTCCGAGACGATCACGTCGCGCGGGTGCAGCGCCCCGTGCAGGAGGCCGCGTGCCGCGGCCGCGTCCATCGCCATTGCCAGGGCGCGGAGCCGCGGCACGAGATCCTCGAGGGCCGCGGGGCCGAACTGCCTGAGCGCGACGTCCAGCGAATCGCCCGGGGCGAACGACGTGACGAGATACGGTGTCTGCTCGTGGAGCCCCGCCGCGAGCGGCGACACTGCCGCGGCCAGCGGAGGTGCCTGGGCGACGAGATCTTCGAGTTGAGCCGCCACCGTCGCGGCGCGCTCGGGCGTGAAGTGCAGCGAGAACAGCTTGATGGCGACCGCGCGGTCGAGTGCGGGGTCGGTCGCACGAAAAACGGGGCCGCACGTGCCAGCTCCGACTTGGTGCAGGACACGGAAGCGGCCGATCGCCGCGGGTGGGACGTCGAACAGCGAGCCTTCCCCGGTCACGTGTTGACCCGCGATCTTACCACGCGGAGTTGACATGCTTGCCGACGCTCTGCAACAGTACGCGACGGTGCCTGCCGACGCGACCTCGCCACCGACCGCCGCTGCCCTGGCCGTCGACATCCGACAGTTCCCCTGGATTCGCCGCCTGGCGGCGGACTACGCGTTCCAGTACGCGCAGGTCGAGCCGTTCTTCGCGGGCGACCCCGCCAGCTCGGCCGCGTGGGCCGACACGATTCGCCGCTCGCAGTCGACGCCGCGACATCCCGAGGAGCTGGCGCGCGTCATCGCGGATCAGCAGGTGCGCCGGCAGGCGCCGCCCGAGTCGCGAGCTGCCGCGGCACGCCTGGCCGACAAGGCGACGCGCGTGGTCATCACCGGCCAGCAGGCGGGCCTGTTCGGCGGGCCGCTCTTCACGCTGCTGAAGGCGCTCACCGCGATGAAGCTCGCGGTGCAGGTGGAGCGCGAGCACGGCGTGCCGGTCGTGCCGGTGTTCTGGATCGATGCGGAGGATCACGATTGGCTCGAGGTGTCGGGGTGTACGGTGCTCGACAGCGATCTGGCGCCGCATACCATCCGCCTCGAGGACCTGCCCGGCGCCGGCGAGCGCCCCATCGCAAGGCTCACCCTCACCGACGCGATTCTTCCCGCCCTCGACGAACTGGCCTCCACTCTGCCCGAGACGGAGTTCCGCACCGAGGTCATGGATGGCCTGCGGCGGGCGTACCAGCCGGGGCGCGGCATGGCAGAGGCCTTCGGGTGCTGGCTCGAGACGGTGCTCGGGCCGCACGGGCTGGTGGTGTACGACTCGGCGGATCCGGCGGCCAAGCCGCTCGCGCGCCACGTCTTCACGAAGGAGATCGCGCAGCCCGGCACCACCGCCGAGCTGGCAGGCCGTGCGGGCCACGCGCTCGTCGCGCGCGGCTATCACTCCCAGGTCACGCCCCACGAAGGCGCCGTTTCGCTCTTCCACCTGGCCTCCAGCCGCGAGGCGGTCAGGGCCGCCGACGGCCACGTCACGATCGGCGAGCGGACGATGACCATCGCCGAGCTCGCCCGCGAGGCCGAGCAGTCACCCGAGCACTTCAGCCCGAACGTGCTGCTCCGTCCCGTGGTGCAGGACGCCGTCTTCCCCACCATCTGTTACGTCGCCGGGCCGAACGAGTTGGCCTATCTGGGCCAGCTCCGGGAGGTCTACGCCCACTTCGGCGTGGCGATGCCCCTCATGTACCAGCGCGCCACCGCCACGCTGGTCGACTCGGCGACGCTCCGGTTCCTCGCCAAGTCCAGCCTGCCGCTGGTCGCGCTGCAGCCGCAGGACGAGAAGGCCCTGAACGAGTTGCTCGAGCAGCAGCTGCCGCCGACCGTGGAGCAGGCGCTCACGGCCGTCACCTCTCTCGTGGGCGAGCGCATGGAGGCCCTCGCGAAGGTCGTGCCGCAGATCGACCCCACGCTCGAGGGCACCGTGCGCACCACGCTCGGCAAGATGCAGCACGAGATGCAGACGCTGCACAACAAGGTCATCCACGCCGCGAAGCGGAAGGACGAGACGCTCCGCCGGCAGTTTCAGCGGGCGCAGTCGCTCACCTTTCCCCAGGGGCACCCCCAGGAGCGCGAGATCGGCTTCGTGTGGTTTCTCAACCGCTACGGCCCCGCGCTGGTCGCCCGTCTCTTCGAAGAGCTCCCGCTCGGCATGGGCCAGCACCACGTGCTGAGCATCTGAGGACGGAGACGCGCCCCGTGGCCGCTCGACGACGGGCCTTCAAGGGCATTCGCCGCCGCGCGAAGGGCGCGGTGAAGTTCCTGCGGCGGCACCGCCTGCTGAAGCCACTCGTCTTCGCGTTGACGGCCACCGCCATCGTCCTGTCCGCCGCCTTCGGCTATTACTACGTCCAGTTCTCGCGGGTCATCGAGGCGCGCCTGCACGGCGAACGCGACCGGGTGATCCCCCGCGTGTTCGCCCGGCCACTCACCTTCAACACCGGCCAGGTGATCGGCGAGAGCGAGCTCGTGGCGCGGCTGAACGACGTGGGCTACGCACAGAAGGGGCGCGCCGAGCAGCCCGGCGAGTTCGCCGTGAACGACCGGGCCGTGGCCTTCATCCCGCGCGGCGGCGAGTCCGCCGGGCGCCCCGT
>CAZLBU010000155.1:6070-6631 GCA_964557815.1 uncultured Bifidobacteriaceae bacterium
GATCGTTTCGTTCACGGACCCTCCTGCACGAAAGGCGCCGTCGAAGGCCCCGCCGCCGCCGACGCGCGTGGCGCGCATCGAGATCGCCGGCAAGAGGTCGTCCCGGGTGTCGCTCGATCCCCCCCTGTTGAGCGGCCTCATCACGGGCCCGCGCGAGAAGCGCCGTCGCGTGGCGCTCGAGGCCATCCCGCCGCGCATGCAGCAGGCCGTGCTGGCCATCGAAGACCGCCGGTTCTACTACCACCCCGGCGTGGACCCCATCCGCATCGTCGGCGCGCTCTTCACCAACCTGTCCGGCAGCAATTTCTTTCTCACCGAGGAGATGGCCGAGGAGCAGCAGACGCGGCAGCGTTCGGTCCGGCGCAAGCTCCTCGAGCAGTTCATGGCCATCATCCTCGAGACGAAGGCCACCAAGGACGAGATCCTCGAGCTCTACCTGAACGACGTCTACCTGGGGCACCGCGGATCGTTTGCGCTGCACGGCGTGGCCGAGGCCGCGCGGATGTTCTTCGGCAAGGAGGTTACCAACCTCACGGTTGCCGAGGCGGCACTCATTGCCGG
>CAZLBU010000155.1:6645-6886 GCA_964557815.1 uncultured Bifidobacteriaceae bacterium
ACAACCCCTCGCCGTTCACGAGCCTCGACCGCGCCCGCGAACGCCGGAACGTCGTCCTGCGCGCGATGGCGGACGCCGGCTACATCAGTCCCGATGCCGCGACCCGGGCCGCCTCCGAGCCCATCAGTGTCGTCGCACGCGCGCTGGACAACGAGGCGCCCTACTTCGTGGACTACATGGGCCAGGCGCTCGACGCGGTGTTCCCCGGCGTCACCGCCCGGCAGGCGCCGCTGGAGATCTA
>CAZLBU010000156.1:0-923 GCA_964557815.1 uncultured Bifidobacteriaceae bacterium
GGCCGCAGGGCGAGCAGGGCCCGGCAGGTCCAGCTGGGCCGCAGGGGCCGGTGGGACCACAGGGAGATCCGGGTCCGGCGGGGCCGGCGGGTGCGGACGGCGCGCAGGGCCCACAGGGACCGCAGGGGCCGGTCGGGCCACAGGGAGATCCTGGGCCGGCGGGCGCGGATGGCGCGCAAGGGCCCGCGGGGCCGCAGGGACCACAGGGACCGGCCGGGCCACAGGGAGATCCTGGGCCGGCGGGCGCGGCGGGTGCAGCCGGCGCCCAGGGTGCCGCGGGGCCGCAGGGACCACAGGGACCGGCCGGGCCACAGGGAGATCCTGGGCCGGCAGGGCCGGCGGGTGCAGACGGCGCCCAGGGTCCCGCGGGGCCACAGGGAGATCCGGGTCCGGCGGGTCCGGCGGGTCCGGCGGGTGCAGACGGCGCGCAGGGGCCCGCGGGGCCGCAGGGCGAGCAGGGCCCGGCAGGTCCAGCTGGGCCGCAGGGGCCGGTGGGGCCGCAGGGAGATCCGGGACCGGCAGGGCCCGCAGGGCCGATGGGTCCCCAAGGAGTGCAAGGGACCCCTGGTGTGAGCGGCTACGAGCAGATTGTGGTGGCCAGTCCCAACAACAACGTGACCGCGAAGACGATCACGGCGTCATGCCCGGCCGGCAAGGCCGTCCTGGGTGGCGGGTTCGTGGCGAGCGGGGTCACCACGACCGCGGTGCTGGCCAACGGCCCTTCGAGCGCCACCGACTGGACCGTGACGGTCCGCGAGAACCAGGCTGGCGCGCCGACGTGGACCCTCACGGTCACGGCCGCGTGCGTCACCGCCCTGCCCTAGCAGCCCGTGGCTGCAGGGAGCGGGAAGGACAGGGCGCGTTCCAGCACGGGGCGCTCACCGGATCAGCGCGTCGAGCGCGGCCAGCGCTCCGTGGTCGGT
>CAZLBU010000156.1:933-6837 GCA_964557815.1 uncultured Bifidobacteriaceae bacterium
GCGTGCAGCGGCGTCACCGACACGTAGCCCTCCATGACCGCCTCGTAGTCCGACCGCCCGCCCTCGGGGTGCCAGTCGTCCAGCGCTTCCTCTATCCAGTAGTACGGCTGGCCGCGCGGGTCGAGGCGCGAGTCGATCTTCGTCACGTGGTTCCGCCGCGCCTGTGTCGTCACGCGGAAGCCCTTCGGCTGGCCCGTGTTCACGTTGATGTTGAGGAAAGTGCGGGCCGGCCAGTTCGCCGCCAGGACCGCGCGCGCCACGGTGGCGGCCGCGTCGGCGGCGAAGGAGAAGTCGAAGGTCGGCGTGCGCTTCAGCGAGACCGCGATGGCCGGGATGCCCAGCAGCGCAGCCTCCATCGCCCCGGCCACGGTCCCCGAATAGGTGACGTCGTCGCCGAGATTCCAGCCCTTGTTGATACCGGAGACGACGAGGTCGGGCCTGCGCTTCAGGACGATCTCGACCCCGAGGTTCACGCAGTCCGTGGGCGTGCCGTCCACCGCATAGACGCCCGGGCCGTGCTCCTCGAGGCGCAGCGGCCGGCGCAGCGTCAGCGCGTGGCCGATGGCCGACGCTTCCTGCGTGGGCGCCACGATCGTGATGTCGCCGAGCGGCCTGAGCGCATCGGCCAGGGCATGGATGCCGGCAGACGACACGCCGTCATCATTGGTCACGAGAATGGAAGGCATAGGAACCATTGATCATACGCGAACCGGCGAAGCCCTATAATGCGCGGCATGGACTGGTGGATGTGGATTGCCGGCGGTCTGGCCCTGATGGTGCTGGAACTGGCCACGCCCAGCGGGTTCTTCATCATGTTCTTCGGCCTGGGCGCCCTCACGGTGGGCGTACTGCAGCGCGTCGGCGCCGTCGAGGCCGGCTGGGTGCAATGGCTGCTGTTCACGGTCCTGTCGCTGGCCTACCTGCTGGTCTTCCGCGGGAAGCTGCAGGCGCGGTTCCAGGCGCCTCCCCCGCTCGACGTGGACTCGCTGGTCGGCGTGCTGGCGGTCCCGCAGGGGGCCATCGAGCCCGGCGACGTGGGCCGTGTCGAGGTCCGCGGGTCCACCTGGAGCGCGCGCAACATCGCGACGACCCCCGTCTACACGGGTCAACGATGCACCGTCGTCAGCGTGGACGGCCTGCTGCTCGCCGTTCGCCCGGAGCAGGCGTCGTAACCGTGCGGCAGGCGACACCTTGCACCCCGCACCTCGTACCCTGCACCGTGCACCCTGCACCTCGCACCCTCCCCTAGGAGCGTCCCCATGTTCGAAGGTGGCCTGTTCGTCATCATCCTGCTCGCAATCCTGGTCCTCATCGTCCTGGCGAAAACGGCCATCGTGGTGCCTCAGCAGAGCGCCTTCGTGGTGGAGCGCCTGGGCCGCTACTCGGGCACGCTCGACGCCGGCTTCCACATCCTCGTGCCGTTCATCGACGTCATCCGCTACAAGCACTCGCTGAAGGAGTCGGCGGTGGACATTCCGGCGCAGGTGTGCATCACGCGCGACAACGTGCAGGTCGGCGTGGACGGCGTCCTCTATCTGAAGGTGCTGAACCCGGAGCGCGCCTCGTACGGCATCGCCGATTACCTCTTCGCCATCTCGCAGCTGGCCCAGACCACGCTGCGCAGCGAAGTGGGCAAGATCGACCTGGATCGGACGTTCGAAGAGCGCACCAACATCAACACGGCCGTCGTTGCCGAGCTCGACAAGGCGACCGAGCCGTGGGGCGTCAAGGTGCTCCGCTACGAGATCAAGAACATCACGCCGCCGTCGGACGTGTTGGCGGCGATGGAGAAGCAGATGCGGGCCGAGCGCGAGAAGCGCGCCGTGATCCTCACGTCCGAGGGCCAGCGCGACGCGGCCATCAACAACGCGGAAGGCGCCAAGCAGGAGACCATCAAGGCGTCGGAGGCGCGCAAGACGCAGCAGATCAACGAGGCGGAAGGCCAGGCGGCGGCCATCCTCGCCGTGGCCACGGCCACGGCGGAGGGCATCCGGAGGGTGGCGGAAGCCACGCAACTGCCGGGCGGCGCGGAGGCGATTCAGCTGAAGGTGGCCGAACAGTACATCGGCGAGTTCGGCAAGGTGATCAACAACGCCGACACCGTCATCCTGCCCTCCAACCTGGTGGACATCGCATCGGTCATCACCACCGCGATGAACATCGTCAGCCAGGGAAAGAAGTAGACGGCTACGGGATGTAGGCGATGCAGTCGATCTCCACGCGCAGGCCTTCGCCGGGGAGGCCTGCCGCCTGTATGGTGGTGCGCGCCGGGCGGTGCTCGCCGAACACGCGCGCGTAGACCCCGTTCATCTGCTGGAACTCCTTCATGTCCAGCAGGAACACGCCGCACCGCAGCACGTGCTGCAGGTCCGAGCCCGCCGCCTGCAGGATCGCGCGGACGTTCTTCAGGCACTGTTCCGTCTGCGTCTCCACGTCGGGGCCTGCCAGCTGACCCGTGGCCGGGTCGGTGGCGCCCTGGCCCGACACGAAGATGAGGCGCTCGAAGTTCATCCCCGGCGAGTACGGGCCCACGGGCTTGGGAAGGTTGGCGGCGTGAACGGGTCTGTGCATCGCGGCATTCTAGCCGACTCCCGACTATGATCGGACCCCGATGCCCCGCTTCAAGGTGACCCTCGAATACGCCGGCACACGCTACAGCGGCTGGCAGAAGCAGAAGAACGCGCGCACGGTGCAGGGCGAGATCGAGCGCGCCATCGTCGAGGCCACGGGCCAGCGGTCGTTCGAGTTCCAGGGCTCGGGCCGCACCGATGCGGGCGTGCACGCGCTGCACCAGGTCGCGCACCTCGACATCAATCTCCGGGTGCCGCCGGAGACGTTGCGCCAGCGGGTGAACGACGAACTGCCCGCGGACATCAACCTGCTGCGCATCGACCCGGGGCCCGCGCGTTTCCATGCCCGGCACGCGGCCGTGGCCCGCAGCTACCTCTACCAGGTGAGCCGGCGCCGATCAGCGTTTGCGAAGCCCTATGTGTGGTGGGTCAAGGACGCGCTCGACGTCGACCGGATGCGCGCGGCCGCGGCCCGCTTCGCGGGCATGCACGACTTCCGCTCGTTCAGCGACGACGACCCCGAGGAGAAATCGACGGAGGTGCTCGTCGAGGAGGTCACCGTGGGTGAGGCCGGCGACCTGGTGCTCATCCGCGTGGGCGGGTCGCACTTCATCTGGAAGATGGTCCGCCGAATGGTGGGCGTACTGGTAGAGGCAGGGTGCGGACGGCTGGAGCCGGACGCGGTGGATCGGCTCCTCCGGGAGGATTCCGGAATGCCGGCGCGACTCACTGCTCCGGCGTCCGGGCTGTTCCTGGAACGCGTCTTCTACCCGCGGGACGAGCGGCGGCTGCCCCTCGTCCCGGCGTTCGCCGTGGCTACTGGTTGGCCAGGGCGTCCATGAGCGCCTCGGCGCGCTGCCGCGCGCGATCCAGGCGCTCCTTCAGGTTGTCGAACACGAACTCGTGGCCGGCGTTGGCGGCCTCGATGATGGGTACTTCGGCCTGGCGGTACTGATCCTCGAACTTCGCGCGGAGGCCCTTGTCCTTGATGCGGCGAATGATGCCCTGCGCCTGGTCGAGGCGCGCGCGCACCTCGCGGACGTCGGTCATCAACATGCGGGCCTCGTCGGCCCGGCCCGTCCGTTCCTGCTCGCGACCGGGACCGTGGCAGGTGGAGCACTGGCGCGAGAGCGAGGCCGGAGACAGCAGGTGCGCGCCCACCTCCCCGTGGCAGGTGGAGCACGTCGGGCCCCGATCGTCCCCGCTCAGCAGCAACTTGTAGTGCTGGCTCTTCTGGAACGAGACGAACGGCCCCGTGTGACAGGTGCCACAGGTCTTCGGGAGGTTCACCCGGCTCACCGGGCTGGCCGGGCTCGACGCCGGCAGCATGTTCTGGTGGGCCTGGAACTTCTCGAACGTGTTGGGGTTCCCGCCGTGGCACTTCTCGCAGCCCACGTTGTTGCGCGAGTGGGGCGAGAAGTCCCAGTCCTGCAGATGGCGGAGCGCAAACCCGCTCCAGTTGGGGGCAGCCGACTGCTGATTGGCGATGTGGCAGTCGGCACACCGACTCGACTGGGCCTGGACGGAGACCACCCACCCCGCGAGGATCATGAGGGCGAGCAGGATGGGGGCACGAAAGACGCTACGCATACCCGGAAAGTATACAAGCGCCGTGCCCGTGCCCGTCACGCCACGGCCGCACTTTTTTGCCCGGCCGGCGCGTACCGAGGCGGGAGCCCGGGCGGCGGCGCTGTCAACGCCGCTGCCCTGAGACGGTCCGCATGCTTCCGGTAACACTGAAAGCACAGCGTGTGATAGCGATCCCACTTGACGATGCCGCGATAGCGGAAGAGCGCGCGGCGGGACTCGCATTCGCGGCAGACATGCTTGACGGCCGGCGCCCGCCGGCCAAACCGAAGTCGCAGCATCATGCGGCAAGCCTACCGGCCGCATCGGACAGATGAGGTCACGATGGAACGCCATGCCGAAATCGTGCGCCAGTGGCGCATCCTGCTGGCCCTCGAAGGCCGGGCTCGCGGCCTTTCGTTGGCCGACCTGCAGGAGGTCGCCGGTGAGGGAGTCTCGGACCGCACCATCCGGCGCGACCTGGCGGCGCTGTCGCAGGCCGGCTTCCCCATCGAATCGTCGCGGGTGGACGGCAGGACCCGGTACACGCTCAACCGCGAGGTCTTCGGCGGCCTGGCGTCAGCCGGGCTCTCGCTGTCCGAGCTGTGCGCGCTCTATTTGAGCCGCACGCTGCTCTCGGCCCTCGCCGGGGACCCGTTCCGCGACAGCCTCACCTCGGCGTTCGACAAGCTGGCCGAGGCGCTTCCGCCCGCCCTGTGGCGCTTCATCGACCAGCTGCCCTCGGCACTGGCGGCCAAGGCGCAGACGGCCCGCGTGCCATCCGCGGCGCCGCGCCTCGTCGATGCACTGATGGGCGCCATCCTCGCCCACCGGCGCGCGCGGATGCGCTACCACTCGTTTGCGAGCCAGCAGGTCAAGGACTACCTCGTCGAACCCTACCGGGTGGCCTACGCACAGGGCACGCTGTACCTCTTCGCCTTCGTGCCCCTCTATGGCGAAATGCGCACCTTTGCCGTGCAGCGGATCGAGTCCCTGGTCGTCTTGGAGGACACCTTCGATCCCCGGGAGGCCAGCGCCGCCGTCTTTCCCGATTCGCTGACCGTGTACTCCGGGACACCCGAACGCGTGGTGATCGACTTCACGCCCGCCGAAGCGCCCTACATCCGTGAGCGCGACTGGCACCCGAGCCAGCTCCTGGAGGATCGGGTCGATGGCGGCGTGCGCCTCACCCTCGACGTGGTCATCGACTGGGGGCTCGAGGCATGGGTCCTCGGGTTCGGCCCGGCGGCGAAGATCGTCCATCCCCCGGCGCTCGTCGCACGCGTCGTCGAGCGCCTGGACGCCGCGCGGGCGAGGTATGCGGAAGAAGCGGTGGGAAGTGAGAAGTGAGAAGGGGGAAGTGAGAAGTCAGAGAGTGAAGAGAATTGGTGCGAGCCACTATCGGGCGAGACTCGTGTCGAGGCGCAGCAGCTCGCCCAGCGACCAGGCCTGAAACGGGCAGCCGCGAGGTGTGTGCGGCGGGTCGGCGTCGGCGATCTCAGACACGTGGCCCAGGCCCGCTTCGTCGAGATGCGCGATGACCGGCGTGACGAACCTGCGGCGCGCTTCCACCCCGTCTCCGCGAACGCGCACCCAGGCCTCCACGAATGGACCGAGCAACCAGGGCCACGCGGTGCCCTGTTGGCAAACGGCGTCGCGCTCGGTGGGGCCCCCCTCGGAGCGGCCGGCATAGCCCGGCTCGTCTGGCGCCAGGCTTCGTAGCCCAAGCGGGGTCCACAGTCTCGCCTCGATGACGTCCAGCGCCTGC
>CAZLBU010000157.1:0-6832 GCA_964557815.1 uncultured Bifidobacteriaceae bacterium
GTCGAGGTCAACGGGCTCCATCTCGGCCAGGAGCTGGCCGGCTTCGACCATGTCGCCCACGTCCACGAGGACGCGGCGTATGCGGCCCGCGGCCGTGGGACCGATGAAGTAGGTCCGTCTGGCCTCGACCGTGCCGATGCCGAAGAGAGAGGGCGACACCGAGCCGGTGGTGGCATCGGCCACGGTGACGCGCACGGGTGCCAATGGGCCGCTCTGCGTGGCGAGGGCGCCTCCCAGAACGAAAACGAGCAGTACGACCCAGGCCTGCCGGGGCAGGGCGAACCGGACAACCATGAAGGACCCTTCCTGCCCTCAAGGATGCAGGTTCGAGGCTGGTGGTGACACGTCCCGCCGGCGGTTCCACAGCCAGGCCGCGCAGGCCGCTGTCAGCGCCCAGATCAGCGGCTCGACCTGGAAGCGATATCGCGACGACTCCAGGAAGGTCAGCATCGTGCTCGCCGCGGTGACGTAGAGCACCTGGAACGCCAGGAACGCGAGCAGGGCACCCCGCGCGCGATCGCAGGCAGCGTCCGACCGAGTCAGCACCCAGGCGCGCCACGCTGCCCACATCCACGCGAACGGCAGGAAGACGTACACGCCCACGGGCGCGAACGGCAGCGTGTGTATTGCGCGGTTGTACACGGTCTCCCAGGTGCCGAGCACCGCCCGATGCCCGGCATGCGGCGCATCCGGAAGGCCCGCGCGCGGATGCCACGACGTGGACGGCCCCAGGTAGTCGCTGAGCCCGGCCAGGACCGTGGCCGGATACTCGAACCACCGCTCCCGGAAGTATCGCCGGACGTCCGCGTTCCGCGCGCGGTGCACCTCGATCAGCCACCAGTGGTTGAAGTTGGGCGCCCGTACCGCCACGTGCTCGAGGCGCGTCACCTGCTGCGGCCACCCTGGAAGGCCTGGTGTCGCGAAGAACCGCGCGTACGCCCGCGGCGGGGCGTAGGCGCTCACCGCTGCGAACGGCGACAGCGTGCCGTCGCGTATCCACCGGTCGCGCACCTCACGCGGCAGGCGAGATGAAAGCTCGCCGGGCCGAACGTGGAGGCGGCGAACGCCCCGAACACGATCAGGTTCTTCAGGTAGAGCGCCACCAGGAGCGCCGCGGGGATTGCGGCCGCGCCGAGCACGCGATGCCGGTGCTGACGGCCTGCAGCCCATAGTGCCGCCCCGACCATCAGCGCGAACCACACCAGGTGGAACGTGCTCCGCGTGAGGCCGATGGCCGCGCCGACCCAGAAGAATGCGGCCCAGGCGCCGGTTGATCGCGTGCGCGCGCCGCGATGGAAGCAGGCCGCGGCCACGCACAGCATGGTCGTGACGGGCCACTCGTACAGGTACAGGTGCTCGAAGTAGATGGCCGGCGGCGTCAGCGCGAAGGCCAGCGCCAGGCCGAAGGCGGCGCGTGTGGACAGCCCTGTCGCGCGACCCAGTGCGAAGAGCGCATTCACCAGCACGAGGCCCATGGCCCAGAAGAGCCCCAGCGCCATCGATTCCGGACGCACGCCGCCGAGCTTCAGCAGGATGCCCGTCAGGAGATCCATGCCGGGCGGGAACGAGTGGTAGTAATACAGCGTTTCGAGGAGCCGATCCCGGAGGTCACCTGGATCGGCCAGCCACATCCAGTCGAGGTCGAACCGGAAGGGCAGCCCTGCCAGCCGCAGCACGGCGCGGCTCAGGATGTAGACGACGCTGAGCCCGAGGTGCGCGCCGACGGCCGGCGATGCGGAGGCGCCCACGCCTACTTCGTCTTCTTGCGGGCCTTGTAGTATTCCTCGATCGGCTGGAACGGGCCGAAACGGTGCTGCTCGAGCGGGAAGTCGTCCGCGAACGGGCCGTACGGGTTGTCCACGGGCTTCGCGGCCGGGTCGGGGTAATCCTTCTCGAGGTTGGCCATCTGTGGCCGCGGCTGGTCGTTGATGAACGCCGCCACGTCGAAGGCCTCGTCGTCGGTGAGCGTCGGCTCGCCGAGCGGCATGCGCGCCTTGATGAAGCGCGCAGCCGTGAGCACCCGGTGCATCCCGGCGCCATTGTTGAAGCTGTCCGGGCCCCACAGCGGTGGGAAGAGATACCCCTTGGCCCTGTCGCCCGTCGCCAGGAGGCCCTGGCCGTCCTTGCCGTGGCAGATGGAGCAGCGCGCTTCGAAGACCGTGCGCCCGCCCTCGACGCTGGCGGCCCGTGCCGGCGTCTTGAACGCGGGCGGCTCTTCGGCCTTGCGGCGCGACGCGCCCATCGCCTGGTAGTCGGTGCCGAGCCCCCGGAGGTAGGCCGCGATGGCCATCATCTCGGGCTGTCCATCGGCAGGGGCTTGCCGTTCATGCTGCGCTGCATGCACTCGTTGATGCGGTCCTCGATGTCGGTGCTCGTTCCGGCGCGGCCCGAGAACCGCGGGTAGTGCTCGAAGGTCTGCAGCAGGTTGAGCGTGCCGGGCTCGGTGCCCGTGCCGAGGTGGCAGGAGCCGCAGTTCAGGCGGCTGCCGATCATGCGGCGGGCAGGATCCGGATGGTCCGGCCCCATCAGCTCGGCCGTGTGGGCGACCAGCTGGCGGCCATATTCCTCGGTGGCGTAGTCGGGGCCGGTCACGCGTGCAGGCGGCGCCGGGGCTAAAGCCCCGGGCGCTCCACCAACAGCCCCGGGCGCTCCACCAACAGCCCCGGGCGCTCCGGGTGACGGCGACACCGGGGCTGACTTGTCCACCGAAGCGTTCGCGGAGGTGGAAGCCCCGGTCGCGCCGGAAAGCGAGAGGGGTGGACCGTAGAGCGCGACACCCACTGCCACCGCACCCACGGCGCAGCAGGCCAGCACGATGGCCGTCAGGCTGCCTGGTTCGGGGCCCTGATCGCGGTCAGTCACGCGGCGTGTCCTCCCCCGGAATCACGGTTTCGTCGCTCTGCCCGATCATACTCCCGCACCGCATCCTGGAAGCGGTGCTTGGGACGCTCGATCCAGGCGCGCAAGCCGGGCGACAGTATCCACGCCGCCACGAACGCGACCGTGAAGGCGACGGACGCGAGGACGATGATGTCGGTGATCATCGGCGGATCCCCCTTGGCGCCGCGGATGCCCCTTCATAGTAGCCGCGCACGTGGTGGGCCACCGCGATGAGTTCCGCGTCAGACAGGCGCGCAGTCCACGGCGCCATTGGCGTGCCGTCGATGCCGCTGCGGAGCACGCGGATGGCTCGGTCGAGGCTCGGCCGCTGGCGGTGGAAGTTGGTGGGCGACATCGCCAACTCGTCTGCCGCGGGTCCGTCGCCGCGGCCTTGCTCGCCGTGGCACTGCACGCAGTTCTCGCGGAAGACGCGGGCGCCGAGCTCGACCATGTGTTCCGGCACGGACGGGTTGGGCTCTGCCCGGGTCAGCGCGCGTACCGCCTCGGCCATCGCGGCCAGGTCCTCGGGCCGCCGGTCGCGCCACGCGGGCATGGCCGCTCCCCACACGCCGTTCCACAGCACGTCGGCGAGCCGGTCCGTCGAATACTCGTGCTCGGCCAGGCTGGCCGGCGCGGGGCGCAGCCCGCGGGCCCCGGGGCCGTCCGCCTGGCCGGTGGCGCCATGACATGTCGCGCAGTGCTCGCCGTAGAGTTGCCGGCCGCGGTCGAGGTCTGCGCTCCGCGGCAGCGCCGGGGCCTCGTGCGTGCGCCGCGCCCTGCCCGGATGCGTGTTGAGCGCGCCGTCGAAGGCCATCATCGCCATCTCGTCGTCCGGGCAGTTACAGGCCTCGCGGGCGCGTGCCTCGCCTTCGGGCGCGGCCAGCTCGCGCGCGCGGCCCAGCGTCTCGAGATAGGCGACCAGGTCGCGCGCTGCCTGGCGCGGGCGATCCGGCGCGCCGTCGAACAGTGCCGGGTAGGCGGGCATGACCGACGCGGGCACGACCGCGCGCGGCGAGAACAGGTGCGCGAAGTGCCAGTCGGTGGAACGCGTGAAGGCGGCGCGCGTCAGGTCCGGCCCGATCCGCCGCGTGCCCCAGAGGTGCGGGTAGTCCAGCCGCGTTTCCCAGGCGAGCGTCGGGGCCCCGAAGCGCGCCATGTCGGTGTGCAGGTAGCGGACCTGCTGCGTGTGGCAGTAGGCGCAGCCCTCGCGGCTGTAGATCACGCGACCGCGCCGCGCGCTCTCGCTCAGGGGCAGCACGTACTCCGGCCCCATGGCGCGGGTCTGCTCGTCCAGCACGCGCTTGGGCCACCAGCCGAGGAGCGCCACCGACATGACGAAGAACGCCACGCCAGCCACGCTGGCCACCACGTAGGACATGCGCAGGGCGCGCTGCGGGTGCCCGCTCACGACGCCTCCACGGCCGCTGCCGGTGTCAGGCGCGGGGCAATCTCGTCCACCGGCTCGGCGCCGATGCTGGCCTCCACCTCCCGGAGCCCCGCGCCGCGCGGCCCGGTGGTCAGGCCCACCAGCAGCGCGATGAACGCGCCGGCGAGCGGGATGCCCGTCAGGGCGCGGATCATCCAGTAGGGGCGCGTGGCCTGCACCGACTCGATCCAAGGCGCGCCATCCGCCCAGAGCCGGCCCTGCACCAGCCCCGCGATGGTGAGGTCCACGAACATGATCACCATGCCGGCCGTCATCAGCCAGAACGCCCAGTTAATCGCGCGCGCGTTGTAGCGCGCCCACCGGATGCGTTGCCACGCGTGCACGAGGCCGCCGGCCGCGGCAAAGCTCGCGAAGCCGAGCATGGCCAGGTGCGAGTGGCCCACCACCCAGTCGGTGAAGTGCACCGCCTGGTTCACGGCCATCTGCGCCTGCGAGGCGCCCTGCACGCTCACCACCAGGTAGAAGAACGTGCTCATGCCGACGAACCGCAGGCCGAGGTCACGCGGCACCAGCCCTGAGCCCCGCATCGAGAGGAACAGGTTGGTCACCACGATGAGCACGTCGACACCGAGCAGCGCCGAGGCGGTGATCGCGCCGATCTGCGCGGCCATCGGGATCACGGAGAACACGTAGTGGTGCGTCCCGTTCAGCGGGTAGAGGAAGAACAGCAGCCAGAACCCGAGCATCGAGAGGAAATGGCTGTAGATGGGCCGGCGCGAGGCCGCGGGGATGACGAAGTAGATGATGGCCAGCGCCATCGGCGTGACGAACAGGCCCACCGCGTCGTGGATCCAGAGCCCGCTGAAGGCCGCGCCGCTCGCGCCGGCCACGATCTCCGGCACGATGTTGCCCATCGGGTAGGACAGCAGCGTGAACACCAGCGCGCCGAGGACGTACCAGCTCGAGATGTAGAGCGACTCGAGCCCGCGCGCGAAGAAGCACGGCACGAACTGCACGGCCGCGAGCAGGAGGGCCAGCACGACGAACACGTCCACCACCAGCGGGAACTCGGCCCATTCGAGCGGCTGGCTGACGCCGGCGAGCACCAGCAGCCAGCCCGGGACCATCACCGCAAAGTTCCAGAGGCCGAAGATCCAGGCTCCGAGCGCGCGGCTGGTGACCGGGCGCCCGGTGAGGATGGGCACGCCGTGATAGAGGAACGCGAGGAAGGCGTTGCCCAGCCAGCCGAGCATGATGCCCTGCGTGTGGGCGTAGCGAAGGCGGCCCCAGCTGAGCCACGCGGTGTCGCGCCCCAGCTCGGGCCAGAGCAGCTGGAGCGCGACGATGATGCCGAAGGTGGCCGAGACCAGCAGGGTGACGAGCGCGGCGATGCCGTGCGCGTGAACCAGCCGCGTCTCGACCAGTCGATCAGGCTCCCCGGAAGACGAGCTCAACGGCCTACTTGTTGATGGGGATCATGATGTGCGCGCCGGGCGTGCCGGCGAGCATCAGCCACGGCTGCCCATGCCCTTCCAGCGCGTTCTCGCGCTGGCTCACGGTCGAGACGCCAATCGACTCCGACGTGGCGCCGGGCACCGACAGCACCCACAGCAGCTGGATCCGATCCCGCTTCCCATACAACCGGTACGACATCACGCCGAACGGCGCCTCTGGAATCGTGCCGTTCTTCGTCGCCTCGGCCATCGCGACCTGCACGGCCTTGTCGTCCATGCCCTGCGCGCGCAGCTTCGCGGCGTGATCGCGACGCTTTGCCGTCGTGGTGCTGTAGCACCAGGTGAACCCGTCCTCGCCGCGCGGCATGCACTCGACGTGGTTCGTGCCCGGCCTCAGCACCTTGCGCTCGCCGGTGGCCTTGTCGTACTCGTACACCGTCGCCCCCGCGCGCAGGTCCTCCGGCAGCGGCAGCGTGGCCTGCGTGATGCGATCCGGCGCCTCGTCCGTCACCTTCGAGACCTTCGGATCATGATGTGCGCGCCCGGCCCACCCGGCTGCATCATCCACGGCAGGCCCTCGCCCTTGAGCGCGTTGTCGCGCTGCGGCGCCGTGGAGACACCCACGCTCTCGGGCGTCCGGTTGGGCAGCGACATCACCCACAGCTTCTGGATGCGGTCCGTCTTGTCGTAGTTGCGGTACGACATCATGGCCGGTGGCGACGGGGGAATGGTGCCGGCCTTCACGGCCGCGGCCATGGCCTCGGCGATTTCCTTCTCGGACTTCTTCTCCGCCTGCAGCTTCGCCTCGAGATCGCGGCGCGGCGCGAACATCTTGTGATAGCAGCGCTCGTGGCCGTCCGGCATCGTCGGCTGGCACTCGAGGAAGTTGGTGCCCTGCCGAAGCACCTTGCGCGCGCCGGTGGCGGGATCGTAGGTGACCACCGTCGCGCCGGCGCGCAGGTCTTCGGGCAGGATCTGGACGGCCGCGGCAATCTGCTGGTCCACCGACGGCGTCTGCGCGGCGCCGACGAGCGGGGCGGCCAGCGCGAGGGCCGCCACGGCGCCGATGTAATTCTTCATCTCTACCTCCTGTAATCCGTCTTGCCTGTGG
>CAZLBU010000158.1:0-6831 GCA_964557815.1 uncultured Bifidobacteriaceae bacterium
CTCACGCCCGCGGCCGCCACTCGGATCGGCACGGGGTTTTGCAGACCTTCCTTAAGCTGTTGTCCCGACTAACTATTTGGGCAGTACTTTTACCGTCACGATGCCGCATGTGCAGCCCAACTGAAATTCTCCATCGATCTTGGGACACGCACATCTCGCCGCGAACGATCTGGCCGAGCAATCCCCAACCATTCTGGCAACGCGCTTCGCCGACGGACAGTATTGGCGTTGCCGGTGATCCCCCTGCTTGCCTAAGCGGAATCCCTTGCCGGCGCCGTCCACTCGCGACAGATCTTCAAGGTCTGCTCGGTCGCCAGCGGTTCGCCAGTCAGTCCGCAACGCGCGCTGCGCGACTCGCGCAGAAAGTGCGCGCACTGGCGGCACACGCCAAAGGGCCGCTGGCCGTTCAGGCGCTGCAGCGTCATCAACACGCCGCGCAGCGAATCCTCCAGCGCGGCAGCGCCCGGTGGCAGCGACGTCAACTCCTGCTCGATGCGCTGTGTCCAGGAATCGCTCAGCACCGCGCGTCCGGCACGGGTCAGCCGCAGGTGGATGCGCTTGCCGTGCCGCTCATCGGGCTCCTTCACCAGCAAGCCCTTGTCCTCCAGCACGGCCAGGCTCTGCGAGACAGTCCCTCGAGTGATACCGAAATACTCGGCGATGGCGATGGGCAGGTCGCTGTAGCGGTTGGCGCGGGCCAGATAACCCAACACCAGCACGTGGATCGGCAGCAGGCCGTGGCGCGCGGCATCGTCGCGCACGCTCTGGTGGACCAAAGTGCCCAGCCGTTCCAGCAGCGGCGTTAGCTGACTCATACTCGTCATTGTATCGCCTCGACGCACGTCTTGACAATCATGATGTTTCGACTCTATGCTCAGAATGCATCGAGTCGATGCACAAAACAAGCGCCTCAGTCATCCAAGGAGTCTCCAATGAGCAACGCCGTCTTCTATCACGCGGGATGCCCCGTCTGCGTATCCGCCGAGCAGCAGTTCGCTGTCGCGCTCGATCCCACCCGGTATCAGGTCGAAGTGGTGCATCTGGGCGAACAGAAGAACCGCATCGCCGAGGCCGAGGCGGCGGGCGTCAAGTCGGTTCCCGCGTTGGTCATCGGCGGGGCACCGTTCCACATCAACTACGGCGCCGCGCTGGCCGATTTGAAGTAATCGCGCGAGGGTCGCGGCCGCTCGGCCCCGGCCCACCCCGAGCACAAAGGAGTCAGACATGAAACACTCGCTCGCCGCACTCGCCTTGCTGGCCTTTGCCGCCTCCGCGCTGTCCGCGGATGCACCGCTGGTACCGTATCCCGACGGTTACCGGGACTGGCGCCACGTCAAGAGCATGGTGATCCAGCCCGGCCACCCGCTGCACGAGTCCTTCGGCGGCATTCATCACCTCTATGCCAACAAGAAGGCCATGCAAGGCTACAGGACCGGCAAGTTCCCCGACGGCGCCGTCATCGTGTTCGACCTGCTGGAAGCGCCCGCGGCGGACAACGCGATCACTGAGGGTGCGCGCAAGGTGGCCGGCGTGATGCACAAGGACGCGAAGAGGTACGCGGCGACCGGCGGCTGGGGCTACGAGGGCTTCGGCGGCGGCGATCGAAGCAGGCGGGTCGTCGGCGCCAGCGCCGCGACGGCCTGCCATGCCTGTCACGTCGCGCGCAAGGACCACGGTTTCGTGTTCAGCGCCCCCCGCGATTGAGGATTCGACGTGAGCCATCATCCGGCCGCGCCAGCCTGGCAGGTGAGTCAGTGGTTCAACGCGGAGTCGCTACCGGACCTGCTCGGCCTGCGCGGCCGCGTGGTCGCGCTTCATGCCTTCCAGATGCTCTGCCCCGGATGCGTCCTGCACGGCGTGCCGCAGGCCGAGCGCCTGCATCAGGAGTTCGCCGGCGAAGGGGTCGCCGTGGTCGGTTTGCACACCGTGTTCGAGCATCACGACGCGATGCAGCCCGTGTCGCTGCAGGCGTTCCTGCATGAATTCCGCGTCACTCATCCCGTCGGCGTGGACGCGCCGATACCCGGCCAACGCGTCCCGGCGACGATGCAGGCCTACGGCATGCAGGGCACGCCGACACTGGTGCTGATCGACCGCGCCGGGCGCATCCGTCGCCGGCACTTCGGGCGGCTCGATGACCTGACGGTCGGCGCTGAGGTGATGCGCCTGGTGTGCGAGGCGGGCTGAGGTGGCGCCATGTGCGCGTCGCCGCTGACCGAATCGAGTGCACCGCCCCGAGCGTGCAGCACCGATCCGCGGCCGGCGCGATGGCGCGTTCCGAGCCGGGCGGGCCCCGGGGCAGCAGCGTCGCAGCGACCCGCAGATCGGGTCGCGCGCCGATCGGGTCGCGCACCGCATGGCGGTCCGGCCGACCGTCGGACCAAATACGAAACCGGCGTCGCAGCCCTGCGGCATAGGCCCGTTGCGGCAGGACGGCTTTCAGCCAGGGCATCCAGCGCGCGTCGACTCCGAAGCGTCGACGCAGTCCTCGCCCTCCGAGTGCCCACTGGACGATGTCGCGTGCGGCACGTTCGGCAGGCATCCCGGTCGCGACCGACGCCGTCCAGTGTTCGCGCAAGCTCTGGCGCACCGGAGTGTAGTCGGCGATCTGCGCTGCCGGCTCGGCCGCCGATCGCGCCAGATCGGTGCGGATGAAGCCGGGTTCGGCCAGGCACACACGGATGGCGAAGCGCTGCAGCTCATGCTGCAGCGCTTCGTGCAGCCCTGCCAGCGCATGCTTGCTGGCCGCGTAGTAGGCCTCACCGGGTGGCGCCAGCAGCCCGGCCAGCGATCCGATGGTCAGGATGGTGCCACGGCGGCGTGCCCGCATCGCCGGCAGGAACGCCCGGATGGTGTCGGCCACGCCGTGCAGGTTGGTGTCGATGATCGCGCGGCCTTGCGCTGCCGAGACCTCCTCGAACACGCCGTGGATGTTGATGCCCGCACCGTTGACGAGCAGTTCGGGCATCTGCCCGCGTCGCGCAAGGTGTGACGCCAGATCGGCGATCGACTCCGGGTGGCACACGTCGAGCGCCACGGGTTCGATCACGCCGGCGTCCACGGACGCCGCGGTCGGCGGCGTGCCTCGTCGACTGGCGGCCACCACATGCCATTGGCGCTTCGCGAGCTCGGCGCAGATCGCCGCGCCCAGCCCCGACGATCCGCCAGTGACCAGGGCGACACGGGTCGAAGCCTGCGTCGCGATCACGCCGCCACGGCCCGGTCCGGCGACCCCTGCAGCAGGCCCGGCCACAGCGCATCGGCCGCCTCGGCGCCGGAGATCGCGACCGCTTCGACCCCCGGCCCGTGCGTGGCGGCGCCGGCGATCACCAGACCGGGCACCGGGCTGCGCCGCGCCACCGCCCCATGGGCATCACGGCTGCCGTAGACCGCGCCGAAGCTGCTCCAGCCGTAGCGCCTGAAGCTCACCGGGCTGGCCTCGCTGCGCCAGACGATGCGCTCGCGCAAGTCGGGAATCAGGCGCGCCGCTGCGTCGATCAGCGGTTCGGCGAACGCGGCCTTGCGCGCCGCGTAGGCCGCGCTGCGGCGCTGCGCCAGGGGATCGGTGAGCTCGGGCTGCTCGAACCAGCCGCGCGCCGACGCCGGGTCCAGCAACTGCATCAGCTCGACCGTGTGATGCCCCGGCGGTGCCGCGGACGGGTCGACCAGGCTGGGCAACACCATCTCGATCCGGTGGCCTTCGACGTGCAGGTGGTTCACCGACGCCAGACCCTGCAGGTCGCCGCGAATGCCCAGGTGCACCGAGAACATCGACGCCGAGGTCTGCAGGGCGCGCAGTTGCTGCGCCCAACCGTGCGGCAGCGCGCCGGGCGCGAACAGCGTGCGTGCGGCGCCGAGCAACTCGGCGTTCAGCACCACGGTCGCCGCGCGCCGCTCGCTGCCGTCGGCCAGACGCACGCCCTGCACCACGCCATTGCCGCGCGTGCCCTGCAGCAGCACCTGCGCGACGGGGCACCCCATGTGTACGCGCCCGCCGTCGAGCTCGATGCTGCCGACCAACGCCTGTGCGAGCTGGCCCGAGCCGCCCACCGGGTACATGCCGCCGTGCATGAAATAGCCCAGGATCGGCACGTAGTCGCGCACGCGCAGGCCGCGCGGCTGGTGCGTGACATAGCCCGCCAGGCCGAACACCGCGTCCTGCGCGCGCTCGCCGACGCCGAGCGCGGCCAGCAGCTCGGCCATCCGTGCGTCGAGCCAGCGCACTGTCTCGGGAAACTCGCGGGCGAACGCCAGCAGGCCGGGCACCGTGTCCGGCTGCCCCGGCACGCCGCCACGGCTGGGCGCTGTGGCGTACATGCCGGCGTGGATGCTTCGCGCCAGTGCCAACGCAGCGCGCAGCGCCGGTGCGTCGGCCGGATGGCGCTGCGCCAGCGCGGCAACGTAGGCGTCCCAGCCGCGAGGCACCGTCCAAGCCCCACGTGCGTCCATGAAGCAGTGGTCCAGCGCGCGCCATTCGATGGATTGCTCGAGATTGAGCCGCTGCAGCAGCGTGTGCACCGTCCCGCCCGGCTGGCAGCCCGACACGTCGTGCACACCGGCATCGAAGCGGAACACCAGCGGGCGGTCCGGCGTGCCGGCCCGGCCTTCCCAGTGGTGGCAGAAGCCACCCGGCTTGTCGTGCTGCTCGAACACCAGCACGCGGGCGCCGGCGCGGGACAGCAGCGCCGCGGCCGTCAACCCGCCGATGCCGGAGCCCACCACCACCACGTCGGCATCGTCGGTGCGCCGGCGCGCCGCCCGCAACGGCGACGGCCAGGGGTTCGGGTCGGCCTGCGCCAGGCGGCGGCGCAGCGCGGCATGCACCCATCGCCGCGGCAGCCACAGTGACAGCCCGATCGCCGACGCCAGCGGCGCCCAGCGCGCGATCGGGCCGAAACCGGCGGCTCCGGCCACGCCGACCCAGATCACCACCGCGGCCCACAGCAGCGACATGCCGCGGTTGACATGCAGGAACACCGGGTCGGCCGTCATGCCCGGCCAGTCGGGGGCCGAGGTCACGGCCGTCCACGGCCAGCCGATCGCCACGCCGACCACCATCAGCAGCCCTGCGGCCACCGACACCACCGCCGCAACCCGGGCCGTCCACGGCTCAGGGCCGGCAGCCAGAATCGCCGCGGCCATGCCGAAGATCAGGACAAGGCCCGCGGGCAGCAACAGGTCGTCATGCCGGCGATGCGTCCAGACGGCCAGTGCGATCGCCGCCAGCGTGCCGGCGGCAGCACCGGCCAGTGGCTGGCCAAAGCCGGCCACTTCCCAGAAGACAATGAGCGGCGCGAGCAACAGGCCTGCGTGACGAAAGCTCTTCATGGCGCCGACTTGCCTGGTCCGCCACGCCAGCGAGCGTTGCGGATGCCGCTCTCGAGGCTCGCCGTCATGCGTTTATCCTGTGGGCAATGAACTTCGTCATCGTCTTCGCGCCAGCCGATCCGGGCTTGCCCGCACGCGCCGTCCTTTGAGCCTTTCGTGCCATGCAGGGCCAGGTTGCCGCGATCACGGTGCACGCGATGCTCGAAGGGCTGGTGCGGCTGGGACTGAATCGCACGACCTTGACACGGGCGATCGGCGTCGATCTGGGCGATCCCCCACCCGCAGCGGCCCGGGTCGGCAGCGATGCGCTTGGGCGGTTGTGGCGAGCGGCCATGCAGCAACGCCCCGACCCGGCTTTGGCGACGGCGCTCGGCCTTGCCATTCCCTTCGGGGCCTTCGGGTTCACCGACTACCTGACGGGCAGCAGCTACACGCTGGGAGGCGGCTTCGAGTCGCTGACGCAGCATTTGCGGCTCGTCGCGGGCGGCATCCAGCTCGAACTCGACGCGGCGGACGGATTGCGCTGGGTCCGGCTGCACACTCCGGGGGGCGAAGACCCGCCCTTCGTCGCCACCGAGATGACAGTGGCGCTGTTCGTCGGGCGCTTCCGCGACGGCACCGAAGGGGCATTCCGACCGGCCTTCGCGTGCCTGCGTGGCGACGCGCCGCCGGGCGACTCGCCGCAGGCACGGCTGCTAGGCGTGCCAGTGCGCCATCGCAGCCCGGTGGCCGCCCTGGTCCTGCCGGAGTCGATGTGGAGCCTGCCGCTGCGTCGCGCCGATCCGTATCTGCACGGGACGCTCGGGCACAGTGTCGAGGGACTGGGCCTGCTGCGCAGCGCAGCCGATGAGCTGGAACTGGCGATCCGTGCCCGGCTGCGCGACGCGCTGGCCGACCGCGGCGCCGAGATGCATCGCGTGGCGCGCCTGCTCGGCTTGTCGGTGCGCACGCTGCAGCGCCGGTTGGCGTCGAGCGGCCGCAGCTGGAGCGATGTCGTCGAGGCCTTCCGGCGTGACGAAGCGGTCCGCCTGCTGGCCGGCCCGACGCCACTGGTCGAGATCACCGCGCGCCTGGGCTACCGCGAGCAGACCTCGTTCACGCGCGCGTTCCGGCGCTGGACCGGGCAGACGCCGGCGCAGTGGCGACGCTCGGGCGGCGCATAGGGTGGACACGCGTGAATAGGCGGTCCGCGGCGGCGGGCTCCCGGTCGGACGGTGCCGGCGCGGGCTTCTCAGGCATGGCACAAAGCCTTGCTGAGCGCCTGGGGGAACTTCCGTCTTCGCTCGAACGAAATCGATTCTCTTGTTCTGACTGGGGCGGCCGACTTGCCGACCGATGACTCATGAACCGCCTGAAGGGCGTGTTCGCTTCTTGGGTCTCATCAAGCTCACCTGGCCACGGCCTATGGATGTGGCAGGAGCTATCCCCCGTACCAATGAACCGTATGTCCGATCTTGCGACGTGGATGTTTTGCATGCTAAGATAGTAATAGATTACTTGCTT
>CAZLBU010000159.1:0-2074 GCA_964557815.1 uncultured Bifidobacteriaceae bacterium
TCACGTGACGATGAACGGCGCAGTCCAGGAAGTTCGGGATGACCTCGATATCGCGCCGCACGCCCAGCTCGCGCGCCGTGGAGTCGCGGAGGCTGGACGACACCGCGGTGACGCAGTCGGACTGCTCGATCGAGAACGCCACGATCTCGGAATAGGACGGGTCGTTGCCAACCAGCGTGATGTCCGTGCCGTGGAGCGTGGTCACCACCTTCGGCGCCGCGCCGTCGGAATGGGTGGCCAGCACCTGGCGGGCGAGGTAGGCGGCCGTCGCGTGCGGGACGGCGTAGTGCGCGTGGACGACGTCTAGGGAGAAGTCCCGCGCCACCTCGACGATCTTGTTGGCCAGCGACAGCAGGTACTGGGGCTCGCGGAAGAGCGGGTAGCTGGGCGTCAGCACGCGGTGGAAGGTCAGGCCGGCCTGGAACTCGCCGAGCCGGAAGGGCGTCTCGGTGCTGATGAAGTGCACGGCGTGCCCGCGATGGGCGAGCGCCTTGCCCAGCTCGGTGGCGACGATGCCGCTGCCGCCCACCGAGGCGTAACAGACCATGCCGACGTTCATTCGCGCTCCGGATCGCGCAGCAGGTGCGGCCGCACGAGCGTCTGCCTGACGACGAAGCCCTCGGCGAAGGCCACGCCGATCTGGGCGCCGAAGAGCGCGTCACGGCTCTCGATGAGCTGCTGGAAGCGCACCGAGGTGAGCCGCGTCTCGACGGCGTCGGCGCCGCGCGGCGCGAACTGGGTGGCGTGGCACGCGAGCGCGCGGCGCTTCACGTCGTAGTGATCGCTGACGTCCACGACGAAGGACGGCGCCCCGTGGTCGTTGATGAAGTAGCAGCAGGCCCACTCCGCCTTCCACGCCTCGCCTTCGGCCGGGAAGCGCCTGAGGCCCGCGCTGAACACGGCCTCGGTGAGCATCGCACTGGCCGCGACGTGATCGGGATGCCGATCGGCCCACCACGGCATCGCGACGGTGCGGGGGCGGGCGCGGCGAATGAGCGCCGCCACGCGCGCCACGTGATCCACGCTCGAGCCGATGGCCCGATCCGGCAGGCGCAGGTTCACGCGCCAGCGCGCGCCCAGCACGGCCGCGGCGGCGGCGGCTTCCGCCAGCCGCTCCTCCACGGTGCCGTTGCTGCCCATCTCGCCCGCGGTGAGGTCGCACAGGCCGACGCGGTGGCCGAGCGCCGTGTGCTTCGCCACGGTGCCGGCCATCCCGATTTCGATGTCGTCGGGGTGCGGCCCGAAGACGAGGAGATCCACCGGCTCGACGGCCGTCGTGGTGTCCATGCGCCCTCATTCTCGCCACAGGGGAGTCGCCAAGTCGAGAGGCCGACGCGGAAACATTGCTGCCGGAGGTCGACACGGGTCACCGGCAGCCCCTGGGCCGACCGCCGTCCCTCGAGGGCGGCCGCGAGCCTGGCCGACAAACGAGCGATCGGTCTCCACTGGGCCTGTGTGAGCGGGGCGAAGGGGGGCGAGTTGCCAGGGTGCTTGTGAAGCCGAGAGCGAGTTTGACCGGCCGACCGAGCGGGACGGCGGGCGGCCCTGGGGCTGTCGGTGGCCCAGCCGCGTCGATGGGGCTGAAGCCCCGACGCTCTGTGGTGGAGGCACCTGCGTCGCCGGGGCTGAAGCCCCGGCGCTCCGTAGTCCCCCTGGGCGCTCCTTAGTCCCCGCGGGCGCTCCGTAGTGTCGCGTGAACGACCTACCGGCGCGTGAACGACGCCAGCCGCACCAGCGCCTGGTCCATCATGTCGTCGATCTCCCTCGACGGCACGGTGTAGTTGTTCGCCAGGAACGAGAACACCAGCGGCTCATCGTCCGCCGTGAGGACGTAGCCCGAGACGGTGCGGATGTTGAACATCGACCCGGTCTTCGCCCACACGCGGTTCTCGGCGGGCGTCCCCTTCATGCGCGTCTCGAGCGAGCCGGCGACGCCGGCAACGGGCAGCGCGCTTCGGTACGGGTCGCGGAGCGCCGGCGCGTCCCAGACCTTCGTCAGGAGCGTGGCCAGCCCCTCGGCCGTGACCATGTCGTAGCGCGAGAGGCCCGAGCCGTCGAAGGCGCCGTACAGCTC
>CAZLBU010000159.1:2084-6820 GCA_964557815.1 uncultured Bifidobacteriaceae bacterium
ATAGACCCGTCCCCGAGTCTAAGGGTCGAAAGCGCGACCGGCGGCGAGCGCGTCGATCGCGGCGGGCCATGAAGTCGGCTGCCCGCGGTCGCGCATGTCCTCCGCGGTGACGGCGAGCGAGAAGTGCCGAGTACGTCGCGGCGCTTGGACCTCAGGTCGAGCGGTGGCTTCTGCCGTGATGGCGCCGTACAGCTCCGGCGGGACGCCGAGCGCGGTGAGCGCCGCGCGCATCGCCTTCAGCCCCTCCGCCTCCGTGGCCGGCGCGCCCGGCGGCGACAGCGACCACAGCAGCGTCTCGGCGTAGCCGTTCCGGCTCCACTTCTGAAGCACGTCCACGATCTCCGAGAGCGGCGCGGACTGATCCGTCACCCACGTCTCGGCCTTCGACAGGTCCAGGGGCTTGACCAGCGCGTCGATGTCCATCGCCGCCCCGCTGACGAAGATGCCCTTGCGCGCGAGGGCCTCGCGGAACGCGTTCACGAAGAGCAGCGTTGGGTTCTCGGCCGCGGCGTACTCGATGCGCGGCTTCGCGCCGACGGCAATCTGCCCGCGCACGGTGAGGATGGTGAAGCCCGGCACGCGCTCGAGGACGATGCGCGTGGGTTCGCCCTCGGCGACGGTGGTGACGCCGTGATCGATGAGCATGCCGCTGCCGGGCGGCGAGGTGCTGATGATGGCGCGGGCGCCCGGCTCGAGGCCCGGGCCGATCATCAGCTCCACCTGGTTCTCGTTGTACTGCAGCGCGCCGACGGGCGAGCCGTAGCCGAGAACGAGGTCCTCCCACGACCAGCCAGAGCCCCAGCCCGGCTCGGCAAAGGCGTTGTCGTCGCCGATGAGGTTGCCGCCGATGACCTTCACGCCGCGCGCGGCAATCTGCCCCGCCCATGCGTCCAGCGCGGCCCACCGATCCGGGTGCCGCGGGTTGATGGTCGGATCACCGCTGCCGACGACGATGAGGTCGCCTTCGAGGGTGCCGGTGTCGAGGAGGGTCCCGTTGGCGAGGACCTTCGTCGTGTAGCGGTAATCCCAGCCCAGTGTGCTGGCGGCGGCCGCCGCGGTCAGCAGCTTCTGGTTCGACGCCGGCACCATCATGCGCTGCGGGTCCCGCGCGTAGAGCGTCAGGCCGCTGCCGAGCGAGCGGACCACGGCCGCGAGGTGCGCACGGCCGAGGGCGGGATTGCCGAAGAGCGATGCCAGGTCGCGTTCGAGCTGTTCGGCGGGAGGCACGGCCGGCGCGGCGGCGGGGGCCGCGGGCGGCCGTACGGGCGGCGCGGTGCGCGGGGCGCAGGACGCCACCGCGAGCGCGGCGGCCATCGAGAGGGCAGCCGCGCCCGCGCGACGCGTGCGCATCACGGCTTCGCCGGCGCAGGTGTCTCGGCCGGCGGCGGGGCGGGCGGCGCGAGCGCCGCGTCCAGGGCCTGCAGCGCCGCGTCCACCACGGCCTGATCGACCTCGCCCGTGGCCGGCTCGCCTTCGCGGTTGCCGTAGTGCTTCTGACCCGCGCGGCCCACGCGGACGCGCTCGAACTTGCCGCCGTCGTAGCTCACCGCCGCGTTGAGGATCGGTGCGCCGAGTCCGGTGCTCGTCGAGGGCGGCACGAACGTCGTCACGCGCAGGTCGGTGAGCTTGTTGAGGAAGTCGTCCACCTTCGTGCGGTCCGTGTCCGCGGGCTGGCCGCCCTCCGGGGTCACGCGCCACTTCTCGGTGTCGCCGTCCTTGACCTTCTCGAAGGTCCAGGTTCGGGCCTGCCCGTCCGTGGCGCGGGTGATGCGCACCCGATCCATGGAGAAGGGGCGCGCGTCGAACAGCTCCTTCTTGCGGTAGTCGTCGAAGGGCTTCGTCAGATCCTCGGCGAGCGTCGTGTCGAGCGTGAACACCATCGACCGTGCGACGTCGCGCGCGTAGGGCTGCGCGCCCTCTGATCTGCCGATCTCGAGCACCGTCTGGCTGCTGCCGGCGCCGGCCGCGATGCGCATCGTCGGGCGGTCGAGCCCGTACTTCGCGAGATCGGTGGCGGTGTCCTCCACGATCGAGGCCATGCCCGCGGTGGAGAGACGAGTCAGCAGGCCCTCCACCGTCGAGTAGTCGGCGCGGCCCTTCGCGGGCTGCTCGATGGTCCAGTCGCTGCCCGACCGCGCGAGACGCATGGTCTCGGCGCCGCGGGTCAGCTCCAGGCTGTCCACCTTGTCGCGCTCGAACTTCACCACGCGCTTGTCGCGCAGGTCGAAGGGCTTCTTGTCGAAGGTGGTCTCGATGTACGAGGAGACGAGGAACACCTTCTTCTCGCCCGGCTTCATCGCGTAGAGGTCGCCCTGCATCGGCGTCTTGTCGCCGAGGTGCACCTCACCGCTCACGTTGTTCTCGGCCTTGAACGCCACCTTGATGCGCGGCTCGGCCAGGCCGTAGGGCGCCAGGTCGGTCGGGTTCTCGTCGATGACGCGGCTGGTCTCCAGCGATGCGATGTTGGTCACCAGGCTCGACGCCTCGGTCGCGTCCGCCTCGGTGGCCATCGGCTCGGTGAGCTGCCACCCCGTGTCCTTCTTCACGAGGACGGTGGTGGCGTCGCCCGACGTGACGCGCACTTCCTGGATCTGGCCGGACTCGACCCCCGCGAACACCTTCTCGTTGGGCTCGAGCCCCGGCGCGGGCTTGTCGGACTCGACGAAGTAGATGTAGGCGCCCAGTCCCGCCAGGACGAGGACGAGCGCCAGCGTGGACCACAGGCCTCGCATGGTTACCGCCTCCCGTACCAGGAGTAAATACCGGCCGCGAACACGAGGCCGGGGATGAGGATGACCGACAGCCAGAAGATGCGGCTCTGCTGATCGGCGGTGAGGGTGAGCCGCCGATCCTCGGGCTCGCGCGGGCGGATGGCGATGAGGTTCTCCTGCTGCGCCAGCCAGTTCACCGTGTTCATGAAGAAGTCGCGGTTGCCCTGCACGCCCAGCACGCCGTTGGAGATGAAGTCCGAGTCGCCGATGACGGCCAGGCGCGATTCGGGCTCGGGGGCCTCCTGCCCCTCGGGCGTCTCCGGCTTCGGCTCGGGCTGGGCGGGTGCTTCGGCCGCCGGCGCCGAGACAGCCGCCGCCAGCGAGATGGGCCCGGGCTTGTCGCCCTTGTCCGCGTTCAGCTCCACGCGGCCGTCGCCTTTCGCGAGCGCCGCGATGTCGGCCTCGGCCCAGCTCTGCGCGCTGGTCTGCACGAGGGACTGCGGGAAGCGGCCTTCCACGCCGCCTTCCACGGGCGCCACCGACCGCGCGAGCGGGTAGGCGGTCATCAGCTGGAAGTTCGTGGTGATCGGGTGCGCCGGGTAGCTGGTTGCCACCGGCACCGACGCATCGGTGCCGAGGAGCTGCCCGATGCCGCTGGCATCCACCACGATGTTCGAGCCGATGTCGAAGCCCCACTCGCGGAGGAACGCGTTCAGCAAAGGGGTGCCGGGCCGCGACGGGTCGTCCTGCGGGTCCAGCAGCGCCAGCACCTTGCCGCCGCGCGCGACGTACTGCTTCAGCGCGTCGATCTCGGGCTGCAGGAAGTCGGTCTGCGGCCCGGCGATGACGACGACGGTGGCGTCGGCCGGCACCTCCTTCGCCTGCACGAGCACGAGCTTGTCCACGCCGTAGTTGTCAGACGACAGCGCGCTCGAGATCGCGCTGTAGCCGCTCCGCTGGTCGCTGTTGGCGGTGTCCTTCTCGCCGTGGCCCTGGGTGAAGTAGACCTTCTTCTCCGCGCCGGTCACCACCTTGATGAGCGCGTTGGCGAGGGCCTGCTCGTCGCTGCTGGTGGCGCGCTCGGTGCGGTCCTTGTACTCGATGACGATCGTCCCGAGCGACTGGATCTGCGCCGCGCGCGCGCGCAACGGGTTCTTCTCCGGATCGACGTACTCCGCCGACACCTGCGACGACTGGTAGGTGTAGGCATCCAGGCGGTCCCGGTAGCCGTCCAGGGCCAGCTCGCGATCGAACACCGTGAACTTCACCGGCGCGTCGAGATTCTGGAGGATCTTGATGGTCTGCTCGGACAGGCTGTACACCTGGTTGGCCGTCAGATCCCACCGCTTGTTCTGCCGCGAGGCCAGGTAGTTGACGGCGACCAGGATGCCGGCGAACACCAGCACGCCGACGATGGAGAGCGTGCCGTAGCGTGCGCTGCGACCCTGGTAGAACGTGGCGATGTCGCGCCACTGGCCGCCCAGGTAGACCAGCACCAGCGCCAGGCCGGCCCACGCCGCGTACTGCTGGTACTGCGCCCACTCGGGCCGCAGGAACCGGATGGCGACCGACGCGAAGACCAGCAGCGTGCCGATCCATCCGATGACGCCGAAGACGGTCGGCCCGCCCGTTCCCTTGTTCGGGGTTTCGGTGCTCATGTGCTCAGCCCCTCCACCGCTCGCTGTCCACCGCCTTCATCGTGAGGAACAGGCCCATCGCGATGAAGCTCAGGTAGTAGACGAGGTGCTTGGTGTCGATGATGCCCTTGGCGAAGTCGTCGAAGTGCTCGGTGATGGACAGGTAGTTGAGCACCGTCTGCATCGTCGGGCCCACGAAGGTGGACACCCAGTTGATGACCCACAGCAGCAGGAACACCGAGAAGGTGATCATCCCGGCGACGATCTGGTTCTTCGTGAGGCTCGAGATGAAGAGCCCCAGCGAGAGGAAACTGCCGCCCATCAGCAGCAGGCCGAGATAGCCGGTGGCGATGGGCTTCCACTCGGGGTTCCCGAAGACGAAGAGGAT
>CAZLBU010000160.1:0-6762 GCA_964557815.1 uncultured Bifidobacteriaceae bacterium
GGTCCTGCTCGTCGCGCGTCACCTTGTAGGCGTCGGCGACGGTCTCGCCGGCGTTGCCCATGTGCCAGTTCTCGAACGGGCACCACAGGCCGTCGTGGATCATCGAGTCGATCACCTGTCCGTGGCCCATGCGCAGCCCCTCGCGGACGCGGGGCAGCAGGTAGGGCGCGTTGCTCATCGACTCCATGCCGCCGGCCACCGCGATCTCGATATCACCGGTCTGGATGCCCTGGTGCGCGAGCATCACGGCCTTGAGGCCCGATCCGCACACCTTGTTGATGGTGAGGGCCGCGACGTGCTCGGAGAGCCCGCCCTTGAGCGCGGCTTGCCGCGCGGGGGCCTGGCCCTCGCCGCCCGATACGACGTTGCCCATGATGCACTCGTCGACCGATGCCGGGTCGATGCCGGCGCGCTTCACCGCCTCGGCGACGACCAGGGCCCCGAGTGCGGGGGCCGCAAAGTCCTTCAGGCTGCCCAGGAACTTGCCGGTGGGCAGGCGTACGGCGCTGACGATGACCGCTTCAGCCATGATTGATGATCTCCACTTTGATGAATGCGTCTGGCCCGAGGAGCGCTTCGAGCCGGGATTGAATGAGTCCGAATGATCGCTCCACTTCGCGCCGCCACTGCGCGTCCTGCGCCGTGACGACGAGCACGCGCCGATCGTCAATGCGCACGCGCGTCGCGCGGCCGACCGCGGGTCCCACCGAGGCGCGCCAGGCGAACTCCACTTTCTCCTGGCACAGCGGCGCCGGGCGGATGACCTGCGCCAGGATGCGCGGTATCAGGCGGTGTGCCGGCACCATATCCCGTCAGGATAGCATCCTGGCGCCTGCCCATTGACGATTGCCGATTGGTGATTGAGCGATTCATTGGGTGATTGGTGATTGGTGAATTGAGGCATTGGGATTGATGATTGGGGCATTGGCGCAATGGCGCATTTGGGGGATCACGCCGATCGGCCCGCGGCGTGACGCCGAATGCCTCAATCGCTCAATCGCCCAATCGCCCAATCCAATGCCCAATGCCCCAATCATCAATCGCCCAATGAATCGCCCGATTGGCAGTCAGCAATCACCAATGGACACCCTGCTCCTCGCCTCCGCATCCCCGCGCAGGGCGCAGCTGCTGAAGGCAGCCGGCATCAGGTTCGAGGCCCGCCCGTCCGATGTCGACGAAACGCCGCGCGCTGGCGAGCCTCCCGACGCTTACGTCAAGCGGCTGGCGCTCGAAAAGGCCGCCGCGGTCGCCGCGCAGAACCCCGGGCGGCTGGTGCTTGGGGCGGACACGACGGTCGTGGTGGACGACCGCATCCTCGCCAAGGCCGAAGACCCGGCCGAGGCGCGGGCCATGCTTCGGCAGCTCGCCGGGCGCGCCCACCAGGTGCTCACCGGCGTGGCCCTGGTGGGCCCTGGCCTCTCCGCCGTGGACGTGGCCGCCACCACAGTCGAGTTTGCCCCGATGACATCTGAAGACATCGACCAGTACGTCGCCACCGACGAGTGGCGCGACAAGGCAGGCGCCTACGCGGTCCAGGGCCGCGCCGGGCGGTTCGTCACCCGCCTGGAGGGCTCCTACACCAACGTCGTCGGCCTGCCGGTCTCGCTGGTTTACCACCTGCTGATGCGCTATCCTGAGGGGCGAGGAGCGGTCAGGTCCCAACCATGAGCCACAAAGCCATCAAGGTCGGTCTCACGAGCCTCGTTCTCGCGCTGTCGTTCGGCGGGCTGCTGTACTCGACGATGGGCGAAGCCACCGAGTACTACAAGCACGTGGACGAGGTGATGACGCAGCCGTCGGAGTGGTATGGCAAGAAGCTGCAGCTGCACGGCTACGTCGTGCCGGATTCCATCCTGAAACGCAAGAACAGCCTGGACTACAAGTTCAAGGTTCAGAGCAACGGCCACGTCGTGGACGCGACCTACACCGGCGTCGTGCCCGACACCTTCAAGGGCGAGGCCGAGGTGGTGCTGAAAGGCATGCTCTCGCCCGAGGGCTTCACGGTTGCGCCCAACGGCGTGATGGCCAAGTGCCCGTCGAAGTACGAGGCCAAGCCCGGGGGGCCCTCCGGGACAGAGTGAGAAGGCAAAAGGCAAAAGGCAGAAGGCAGAAGGCGGAAGGCAGAAGGAAAGAGGAGGGAGGGCGCAACTCTTTTGCCTTGTCCCTTCTGCCTTTTGCCTTCTGCTTGAAAGGTCCCTGAATGGCGTCCCTGGGTTCGTTCCTCCTGCTCGTCACCTTCATCATTGCGGCCTACGCGCTGGCGGCGTCCGTTGCGGGCGCGCGGCGGCGCAACACGCGGCTGGTCGAGAGCGGCATCGGGGCGTTCTATACCGTCGCCGCGCTGATGACCGTTGCGAGCGGCGTCATCATCTACGCGTTCGTGGCGGGCGACTATTCCATCCGCTACGTCCAGCGCTACTCCGACAGCGTCCAGCCCCTCTTTTACAAGATCACGTCCTACTGGGGCGGGCTGGACGGCTCGGTGATGTTCTGGGTGTTCCTGCTCTCGCTCTTCGGGTCGGTGGCGGTGAAGGTGAACCGGGACCGGCACCGCGAGCTCATTCCCTACGTCGTGGCCGTCATCAGCGCGGTGGAGATGTTCTTCCTCTTCCTGATGATCATCCACAACAACCCGTTCGACACCTACCTCACGCAGAGCCCGACGGACGGCCGCGGCCTGAACCCGCTGCTCCAGAACTTCTACATGGCCATCCACCCGCCGACCATGTACCTGGGCTTCGTGGGCCTCACCATCCCGTTCGCCTTCGGCATGGCGGCGCTCATCACCGGCCTGCTGGACGACTCGTGGCTGCGTGCGGTGCGCCGCTGGACGATGTTCTCGTGGTTCTTCCTGTCGCTCGGCCTCACGCTCGGGATGATCTGGGCGTACGAGGAACTCGGCTGGGGCGGCTTCTGGGGCTGGGATCCGGTGGAGAACGCCGGCCTGCTGCCCTGGTTCACGGCCACTGCGTTCCTCCACTCCGTGATGGTGCAGGAGCGGCGCGGGATGCTGCGCGTGTGGAACGTCACGCTCGTCATCGTCACGTTCCTGCTGACCATCTTTGGCACGTTCATGACGCGCTCGGGCGTCGTGCAGTCGGTGCACGCCTTCGGCGACGACCCGGCGCTCGCGCGGCTGTTCCTCTCGTTCATGGGCGTGGTCTCGGTGTTCGCCTTCGGCTGGGTCATCTACCGGCTGCCGCTCCTGCAGGCGCGCCACGAGCTGGACTCGTGGGTCTCGCGCGAGGCGGCGTTCCTGGCGAACAACTGGATCCTCCTCTTCTCCGCGTTCTTCGTGCTCTTCGCCACGATGTTCCCGACCATCACCGAGGCCATCAACGGCGAGCGCCTCACGGTGGGGCCGCCGTTCTTCAACCGCTGGATGACGCCCATCGGCCTGGCGCTGCTCTTCCTCACCGGCGTGGGGCCGCTGCTCGCGTGGCGCAAGTCCACCATCAGGAACCTCGTCGATCAGTTCCTGTTCCCGGTCGGCCTGGGCCTGGTGGTCGCCGTCGCCATGGTCGCCATGGGCGTTCGCGTCTGGAGCTCGGGCATCTGCTTCGCGCTGTCCGGCTTCACCTTCGGCACCATTGCCCAGGAGTTCTACCGCGGCGCCAACGTGCGGCGCGGGATGACGGGCACCGACGTCTTCACCGCGATGATTGGCCTCGTGGGCCGCAACAAGCGCCGCTACGGCGGCTACATCGTCCACCTGGGCATCGTGCTCATCTTCCTGGGCTTCGCGGGCGAGGGGTTCAGCCGCGACGAGCAGCTGCTGCTCAAGCCGGGCGAGGAAGCCACGGTCGGCAACTACATCCTGCACCTGGACGCCATCCGCGTGACCGACGACGGGCAGAAGCAGATGGTCACGGCGCACGTGAGCGTGCGCGACACCGATGGCGCCGACCTGGGCAAGATGTACCCGGCGAAGTGGTACTACCGCAAGCACGAAGAGGAGCCCACCACCGAGGTCGGCATCCGCCGGACGTTCGCTGAAGACCTCTACATCGTCATGCCGGCCTTCGAGCTGCAAGACCAGACGGCGAGTGTCGAGGTGCACATCAACCCGCTCGTGAACTGGATCTGGTTCGGCTTCGGTATCCTGGCCATCGGCACGGGTATCGCGCTCCTGCCGGAGCGCGCCATCAGCTTTGCCACGACCCGCGTGCCCGCGGACGCGGCGACGGCGACGATGCTGATCCTGGCGCTCCTGCTCGCGCCCGGCCTCGCGCGCGCGCAGCACGTGGACAGCCCCACCGACTCGCGGCTCCAGGTGTTCTCGAAGGACGTCAAGGACGTCACGAAGAAGCTGGCCTGCTGGTGCGGCGGCTGCTCGAAGCTGCCGGTGGGCGAGTGCTCGTGCGGCCACTGCGCGCTCGTCAAGACCGACGTGACGACGATGCTGAAGGAAGGGAAGACCGAGGCCGAGGTCCTGGCGCACTACGTGTCGGAGCAGGGTGGGAACCACGTCCTCAGCTCACCGCCGGACCAGGGAATGGGGCGTGTGGCCTGGCTGCTGCCGTACGTGCTGGGCCTGGCCGGCCTGCTCGGTGCGGGCCTCGTGGCCATCCGCTGGTCAAGCCAGCCGAAGGCGGCGGGCGAGGCCGCGATGATCCACGAAGACGCGGGGCTTGGTTCCCGTCTTGACGATGAACTTCGGGACCTCGACTAGCGCGCGACGCCGGGACTGAAGTCCCGGCGCTCCGTTACCCCACGCCCCAGGCCCCAAGCCCCAAGCCCCAAGACCTCGATGAGCACTGCCCCCGACACCACCGCCGATCAGGGCCTCCCGCCCTGGCAGTTCTTCCTGCTGTGCGGCATGCTGGGTGCGACGGCCGTGGTCATCGTGGCCACCGGCCAGTCGCTCGCCAACATCGTCATCCTCAGCCTCACGATCGTCTCGGCGAGTTTCGTCGGCCTGGGCGCCTACCGCATGCTGTCCCCGCTCACCTCGACATCGATTGCCGGCGCGCCGACGGTGGCCGGCGGGCGCACGCGCGCGGCGCTGGATCGCGAGAAGACGCTGGTGCTGCGCGCCATCAAGGAGCTGGAGTTCGACTACGCGATGAAGAAGATGTCGCAGGCGGACTTCGAAGACATGAGCGGGCGCCTGCGCCGGCGCGCCATCGGGCTCATCCAGCAGCTGGACGCCAACACCGGGTACCGGGAGCAGATCGAGAAGGAGTTGGCAGCGCTGGTCCCGCCTGCGATCGCCCCACGCCCCACGCCCCACGCCCCAAGTCCCAAGTCCCAGGACCTGGGCCCCGAGACCCTTGCCTGCTCCGCCTGCGGCACCCACAACGACGCCGACGCGCGTTTCTGCAAACAATGCGGCACATCGCTCAACTCGTAGGCCCCGCGGCCCGGCCCGCGCTGGTGGCCGCCTGCGTGCTCGCGCTGCTCGTCACGCGGCCGGCGCTGGCGCAGGTGGCGATGCCCGATGCCGGGCAGATGTCCGGCATCCCGCTCCCCGCGGGCGAGCTTCCCGACGGCACCATCTCCGTGCGCGTTGTCCGCGAGCGCATGGGCAACAACATCGCCGGGCAGAGCGTCTCGGTGACCGGCGGCGGCCAGACGAAGACCGGCACCACGGACGATCAGGGGCGAGCCGAGTTCACGGGCTTTCCGGCCGGGTCCACGGTGGTCGCCGCGACAACCGTGGATGGCGAGATGCTGGTCTCCCAGGAGCTGCCCGTGCCCGCCAGGGGCGGCGTGCGCGTGGCCCTGGTTGCCGGCGCGTCGGCCGCCGCCGCGAAGGAGCGGGCCGCCGCCGAAGCCGCCGCGAAGGAGCCGCCGCGCCAGGGCGTGGTGGTCTTCGGCGGCCAGTCGCGCGTGATCTTCGAGTTCCAGAACGACGTGCTCACGGTCTTCTACCTGCTGGACATCGTGAACAACGCGCGCACGCCCATCGATCCGGGCGCGCCGCTCGACATCCAGCTGCCCGACGGCGCGCAGAGCCCGACGCTGATGGAGGGCTCCACGACGCAGGCCACGGCACGCGGCGAGGTGGTGCGCATCACGGGCCCGTTCGCGCCCGGCGTCACCAGCGTGCAGATCGGCTTCTCGATGCCGGACGTCGGAAGGAGCTACACGTTCCGGCAGCAATGGCCCGCCGCGTTCGAGCAGCCGTTCGTGGCGGTCGAGAAGATCGGCGCGCTGCAGATGGCCTCGCCGCAGCTGCCGACGGTGGAGACGGTGAACGCCGACGGCGGAAAGGTGTTCACGCTGGCCAACGGCCCGCGGCTGGCGCCTGGCGACGTCCTGACGGTGAACTTCACCGACCTCCCGGTGCACGACATGATGCCGCGCTGGATTGCCGTGGGCATTGCATTCGCGGTCATCGCGGCGTTGCTCGCCTGGGGCTTCTCGCCGGCCCGGAAGCCCGCGCGCGCCTCGCTCGAGGAGGAGCGCGCCCGCCTGATGCGCGAGCTGGTGGTCATCGAGGAGCGGCGGCGCGCCGGCAAGCCGAAGGCAAAGGACGCTGAACGCCGGCCCGCACTGGTCGCCGAGCTCGAGCGCGTGCTCGCGGAGCTGGACGAGGCCCCCGGGGGCGGCCAGGGGGCCGCCGCGTGATCGACGACTTCGAGCGCTTCTCGGTCTCCAACCTGTCCCGCCACTACGGCCGCCGCAAGGCGCTGTCACGCGTCACGTTCACCTGCGACGCCGGCGACATCGTCGGCCTGCTCGGGCCCAACGGCGCCGGCAAGTCCACGCTGCTGGCCATTCTCGGCACGCTGCTGGCCCCCTCGGAGGGCACCGTGG
>CAZLBU010000161.1:0-6756 GCA_964557815.1 uncultured Bifidobacteriaceae bacterium
ATTTGAAAGTCCAGCCCACGCCGAACTTCACGTCGGGCGAGGCGATCGCGCCGATCTTCACCTCGAAGAACAGGCCGTCCGCGTGCTCGGCGCCGAAGAGGATGTTGAGGCCTCCCTCCGTCTCGGTATCATCGCCCCGCCCTCGGCCGTCGTTGTCCCAGGAGTAGAAATTGATGGCAGGCCCGCCGCCGGCGTACAGGCCCCACGAGGACCGCGTGGGGAACTTGTAGACGAACTCCATGTTCAGAGCCGTCGTCACCAGATCGTCGCCGAGGCCGAGCTCGATGTTCGGCTTGAAGTGCAGGCGGTCCACCAGCGCCGAGGTCTCGTAGTGGCCACCGAAGTAGACCTGATCGGGATCCACCGACACCCCGCCCCTCACGCCGGGCCCTTGGGCAGCCGCGGGCGTGGCCCATGCCAGAACAACGAGTGCCGGGAGTAAGAATTTCACACGAGTAGCCATCCAATACGGGATTGGCAGCATAGAAAAACCTCCAGCTCGTTTCTAGCAGAAGTCGTGCCGGCGGAATTTCCAGCCTGGCCGCTGCGGCGTGTGCCGCTCATACCCAGCCTTGGACGCGGGTTTCCTAGTTTGCGGCGCGGGCGGCCGTGGGCTGGAGCAGGCCGAAGAGGCGCGTGCGCTCGGTGACGAACGCGGCAAGCTCGACGGAGGGCACCGGTTCGCCCGGCGGCATGTTGCGGTGCTCGACGACGGGGTTGACGTAGGCGCCGTTCTTGCGAAGGCCGTAGTGGAGGTGCGGACCCGTCGCGAGGCCCGTGGCGCCGACCTTGCCCACCAGATCGCCCTGCGACACGCGGGTGCCGGCGCGAACGTGCATGGCCGACAGGTGAAGGTACTCGCTTTCGTAGCCGTTGTTGTGCCTGATGCGCACGGTGCGCCCGCCGCCCCGTGTCCACCCCGCCAGCGTGACGGTGCCCGGAGCCACGGCCACCACCGGCGCGCCGGTCGGCGCCGAGTAGTCGACGCCGTTGTGGGCTCTCGTGTACTTCAGGATGGGATGCCGGCGCGCGGACGAGAATCGCGACGTGATGCGCGGCTCGAACTTGAGTGGCGACTTCAGGAAGAAGCGCTTCAGCGAGCGCCCGTCCTCGTCGTAGTACGCCGGCCGGTTGCCCTTCGGAGCGTAGCGATACGCGCGCAGTGCGCGGCCGCTCGCCACGAACTCCGCGGCCAGGATGGCGCCGTATCCGGCGAAGGCGCCCTCGCGCGTCTTGCGCTCGACGACCAGGCGGAACTCGTCGCCCGGCTGCAGCTCGGACGAGAAGTCGAGCTCGCCGGAAAAGACGTCGGCGAGGGCCAGCGCCAGATCCAGGCGCTCGCCGACGGCGTCGAGTGCCTGGGTCAGCGAGGGCGTCTCCCTCGAAATCTGGCCCTCGACCGCGGCGACCGTCACTTCCTTGGCGATGGGCTCGATGACGGCCGTGAAGGCCTGTGATGCGTCCGCGCCGACGCGCAGGCGCCGGTCGCCGTCGATTTCGTACTCGAAGCTGCGGACGTGACCATCGAGCATCCGGTCCATGACGAAGGGCTGGCCCACGCGCATGCGCCGCACGTCGAACACGGTTCGCACCGCGGCGACGAGCGCCTGCCGGTCGCCCTCGGCGACATCGTACCGCGCGAACATGGCGTCGAGCGTCACGCCGGGCTGAATCGAGCCGGCGATGAGCTCCGAGTCGGCGACGAGCTCGATGTCGGTCGTGCGCCGGGGCCCGGCCGGATCCGCGAGGGACTGCGCCTCGGCGACCTGGCAGGCCGTCGTGCCGCATACCGCGACACCAAGGACGAGAGCGAAGAGGAGAAACCGGCGCATCGTGTCAGCAGAGGGACGCGACATGCTAGCAGCTCGGAACGCGCTGGCGCCAGGGGAATTCCGCACCGGCAGGCTCCGTCACCGGCGCGGCGGCGGCTTCGATGCCGGCACCCGGCGCTCGACCGCCGGTGGCGGCGCCGCCTGCTGCAGCTCGACATACTGCGCGGTCTGCATGTTGGCGCGAATCATCAGCGGGATCACGCGCGGCTCACCCGCGCCCGCCCGCACCTCGATCACGTGAGCGCCCACCGGCAACGTGATGGTGAGCGGTGTGGCGCCGCGGTCGCTGCCATCGACCACCACGCGCGCCCCGTCGGGCCGCGAGGTGACCACCAGCTCGCCCTCGCCCTCGACCGGCCCTTCTACTGGGCGCGTCCAGTACCACCCGATCACCGCCGCCTGCATCGACAGCACGCCCACGATCACGGCGGCCCACAGAGGCCGCAGGCCCAGGAAGCGCCGCTCGGCATCCACGCCGACCCTGGCGGACAGCGGCACGACCTCGGGTGGCCCGTCACCCCCGGTGTCAAGCCCCGCCGGTTCCAGATCGCGCGCACTGTCGTGCCGTGAACCCTCGTGCTTCGAACCTTCGTACTTTGAACCCTCGTGCTTCGAACCCTCGTGCTCTGAACTCGTGTGTAACCCATGCCGCTCGCCCCACTGCTCGAGCGCGCCGGTCCCCGTCACGTAGCGTCGGTTGCTGGCGAGGACCTCTTCGAAGGCGATTTGCGCTGCATGAGGTGAATCGAAGCCGCTGCCCTCGAGCTGGAGCGCGCGCCGTAGCCAGCGGGCGAACACCGCCGAGAGCGGGTGGTCGTCATCTCCGTGACGCTCGCGCGCGGCCGAGACCAGGGCGGGCAGCTGGTCGGGAAACTCGTGGTCCTTCAGCCTGCGGCCCAGCAACATCGAGAGGGCAACCACCCCAAGTGCCATCGCGTCGCCCCGGGGGGTGCAGGTGACCGCCGCCTCGGATGGCGGCGCAGCCACCCGGTAGCGCTGCCAGGCTTCGACGCGCGTGAGCCCGAGCTGGTCGAACGCCGGCCCGAACACCGCTTCGGCGATGACCACCCGGGCAGGAGGTGCGATGAACAGGCGCTCCGGCGCGATGGTGCCGATCGCGTTGTCCTTGTTGTGGCGCGAGAAGAGGGCCACGGCCGGCAGCAGCTGCCGGACGAGCGCCACGACCGCGTCGATCTCCGGCCGGACACCGGCGGCCTCGGCCGCATCGAGCAGGTCGGAGAGGCGAGTGCCGCGTGTCGCATCGGAGACCACGACCAGCTTGTCGATGGCAGGGCGGTCCACGCGAAGGACGTGCACGTAGGAAGCGTGGCGCACCGCAGCGAAGCGCGCCACACGCTCGCCGAGCGCGGTGGCGAACCCCGTGTGCAGCACCAGTGCTGGAGCCAGTTCCAGGTGCTCGACGGGTTCACCCGTAGCGGCGTCGGTCGCGGCGACTCGGCGCCCAAGCCCATCAGTCATGAGGAATCCGTACCCGGGGAGGCGACATCATTGTAATCGCGGGGCCGGAGCCGGGATCCGGGCGTCGTGCACAGACCTGCATTACACTGCCTCGAGAATGATGAGGAGGCCGATTGTGTTGAAGCGTTCCACCCTGTTGCCGGTTCTCTGCGCCCTGCTCATGGGCGTGGGTGTGCTGGGTCTATCGGCCCAGGTCGCCGACCCCGTAGACCTCGAAGCCGTCCAGCGCCTCAAGGAGGAAGGCTTCGAGCGCTCACAGGTGATGGACACGGCCTGGTGGCTGACCGAGGTGCATGGGCCCCGGCTCACGAACTCCCCCCAGATGCGGGCGGCGGCGAACTGGGCCGTGAAGCGGCTGTCCGATTGGGGCCTGGCCAACGCGAAGCTGGAACCCTGGGGCCAGGAGTTCGGGCGCGGCTGGAGCAACGAGCGCACCGTCGTCCACGTGGTGAAGCCCACGCCGTGGCCGGTCCTGGCATACGCCCGCGCCTGGACGCCCGGCACGGGCGGGCCCGTCACCGCCGATCTCGTGCTGGCGCCGATGACGACCGAGGCGGACTTCGACAAGCACCGTGGAAAGCTGAAGGACCGGATCGTCCTGCTCCAGGAGGCCCGCGAAGTGGAGCCGCTGTGGGCGGCGCCGGCGCGCCGGTTCACCCCGCAACAGCTCGAGGAGATGCGGGAGCAGCCCGTCGCCCCGCCTCGCCCGCAGGGGAACTTCGCGCAGGCACAGGCCTTCACCGCGAAGCGCAATGCCTTCCTCGTGGCCGAGGGCGTGCGCGCGGTGCTCGAGCCCGGCAACGGCCGCGGCGACAGCGGCAGCGTGCTCACCGGAGGGGGAGGCTCGCGCAATCCCAAGGACCCACCGGCCCCGACGCAGCTGTCGGTGGCGACCGAGCACTACAACCGCCTGGCGCGGCTGGTCGCCCGCGGCCAGGCCGTCACGATGGAGCTGGACGTCCGCAACACGTTCCACGACGCCGACCTCGGGATGTTCAACATCGTCGCGGAGATCCCCGGGACCGAGAAGGCGGATGAAGTGGTGATGCTCGGCGCGCACTTCGACTCGTGGCACGCGGGGACCGGCGCGGTGGACAACGCGTCGGGGTCGTCCGTGATGATGGAGGCCATGCGAATTCTCAAGCAGTCGGGCGTGCGCCTCCGCCGGACGGTCCGCCTGGCGCTCTGGACGGGTGAGGAGCAGGGGCTCCTTGGCTCTCGCGCATACGTCAAGGCGCACTTCGGCGACCCGGAGACGATGGAGCTGAAGCCGGAGCACGCGAAGCTGGCCGCGTATTTCAACATGGACAACGGCACCGGCGCCTATCGCGGCGTGTATCTCCAGGGGAACGAGGCCGTGGCGCCCATCTTCCGCGCGTGGATGGCCCCGTTCGAGAACATCGGCATGACCGACCTGACCATCCGCAACACGAGCGGCACCGATCACCTCGCGTACCACGCGGTGGGCCTGCCGGGGTTCCAGTTCATCCAGGATCCCGTGCAGTACTCCAGCCGCACGCACCATTCGAACCTCGACGTCTACGATCAACTGATCGCCGGCGACTTGATGAAGAACGCGGTGATCACCGCGTCGTTCGTGTATCACGCGGCCAACCGTGAGCAGATCCTGCCGCGGCGCGCGCTGCCGAAGCCGCCGAAGCCGGTCCCGACGACGCAGCCGAGATGAAGCGCCACGAAGGCACGACGCCGGGACTGAAGTCCCAGCGCTCCGTGCGTGAACACGAAGAGCAGGCAGTCACCTGCGCAAGGAATTGACCTGCTGCAAGGAATGATGAATGACACGTTCGCGCTGATCGCCGGCACCGGGCTGGTCGCGCTCGCATTCGGCGTCCTGCTCGGCTGGCTGGTGGCACGGGCGAAGGCCGCGGAGGCGACCGCGGCGCTCCGCGCGGAGAACGCGCGGCTCATCGCCGAGGTCTCGCACCGCGACCAGGTGATTCCCGAGAAGCTCGCGCTCATCGAGCAGATGGAGGGGCAGCTCCGGGATTCGTTCGAGGCGCTGGCGGCCGGTGCGCTGAACGCCAGCACCCGGCAGTTCCTCGAGCTGGCGGACCAGAAGATCGGCAACGTCCACAGGACAGCCGCGGCCGAGCTCGGCCAGCGCCAGCAGGCGCTCGACGCGCTGGTGGCTCCCATCCGCGACACGCTGACACAGGTGGCGGCCGCACTCGCCGAGTCGGACAGGCTTCGTGTCCACGACGCGGCCAGCCTGCGCGCCTTGCTCGGCGCCGTCGGGCAGACGCAGCAGCAGCTGCAGCAGGAGACGCAGACGCTGGTCCGCGCGCTGCGCTCTCCCGGGGTGCGCGGGCGATGGGGCGAGGTGCAGCTCCGGAAGGTGGTCGAGCTCGCCGGCATGCTCGAGCACTGCGATTTCGAGGAGCAGCCGACCACCACGAGCGACGCCGGCCGCCTCCGGCCGGACCTGATCGTCAAGCTGCCCGGCCAGCACACCATCGTCGTGGACGCCAAGGTGCCGCTCGAGGCGTTCCTCGACGCGCAGATGGCCAGTGATGATGGCGTGCGTTCGGGCCGGCTGGCGGACCACGTGCGGCAGGTCAAGGAACACGTAACGAAGCTCGGCGCCAAGGCGTACTGGGATCAGTTTCCCTCCTCTCCCGACTTCGTGGTCCTGTTCCTGCCCGCCGAGGCCATCTTCATGGCCGCGCTCGAGCAGGACGCGCACCTCATCGACTACGGGGTGAAGCAGCGCGTGCTCATCGCCAGCCCGCTGACGCTGATTGCCCTGCTGAGGACGGCGGCGCTTGGCTGGCGGCAGGAGCGCCTGGCCATCAACTCGGAGGAGATCAGTCGGCTCGGCCGGGAGTTGTACGACCGCGCCCGCAGCTTCACCGATCGGCTGGAGACCGTGGGCAGCCGGCTCGATGCGACGGTGCGCGCGTTCAACGACGCGGTTGGAGCCTACGACGCGCGGGTGATGGTGTCGATGCGCAAGTTCAAGGAACTGGGCGCGTCGACGGGTGACGAGATCGAGCCGCTGGCCACCGTGGATACCGCGCCGAGGAAGCTCCAAAGCGCGACGCAGCCGGATCTGCTCGAGCCGGTTGAGCCCGTGCCCGATGCCGTAGAGCGTTCGTAGTGCCGGCCGGGGACAGTCCCCGGTGACATCTGGTGACAGGGACTGTCCCCGGCCAGCCCCGGCCAGCCCCCGGGCAGCCGGGGCGCGCGTGCTAGAGTCTTCGGCCGGAGACTCTATGAATCGACTGCTGAGCCTGATCCTCCTCGCCGCGTGCGCGGCGTGTTCCCAACCCGCGCCACCTGCCGAACCGACTCCCGCGGCGCCGCCTGCCCAGCCCGCTCGCACGCCCGAGGCCACGTCGCTCTCCGGGAAGCCGCTCTTCCCGCCCGAGACCATCGGCAACCGGGAGAAGCTCGAAGCCGATCTCGCGCAGGCCGAGAAGGCGCT
>CAZLBU010000162.1:0-1669 GCA_964557815.1 uncultured Bifidobacteriaceae bacterium
CTGACGGGAGTTGCCGGGCTCCGGGGTCGGCGAGGGCGAACAGAATCAGCAGGGGCAGCAGGGGCAGCCGGCGCGTCATCGTGGCCTCCGATTGAAGTTGGGTGCAAACTCCCGGCCATCGTCCACGTGCCCCAATTGCTCCGGTTCCGCGGGCCGCCCCAGCGCCGCTCACGAACGCCCGCCAGACGGCGCCGGCTCTCCCACCCGCCGGCCTCCGTGCTTTGAACCTCCGTGCTTTGAACCAGCCTTGAACCCCCGTGCTATGCGCCCCGTGCCTACTTCGGCTCGGGTATCGGCTTCCCTGTCAAGTCCACGAACGTGATGTTCGTGAACGAGGCGAGCTGCTCCTTCACCTTCGTGTAATCCCCCACGACGACCACCGCCGAGTCCTGCGATCCGAGCAGCATCTCGGCGCCGGTCTTCACCCCCTCGGCCGACGGCTGGGAAATCAGGCCCTGGTACTTCTCCGGGTAATCCTTCGGCAGCCCGAACGTGTTCACCGTGTTGATGGTGTTGGCGAAGCCGCCCTGGGTGGCGTTCTGCAGCAGGAAGACCCCGCGCGAGTACTGCTTGGCGTCGGACAGCTCCTCTGCCTCGGGGCCACCCGCGCGCAGCTTGTCGATCTCCGCGTAGATCTCCTTGATGGTCGCGCCCGTGACGTCGTTGCGGACGTCCGCCACCGCGCGATACAGCCCGCCTTCGGCCATCGCCTGGAAGATCGACCCGGGCGAGTAGGTGTAGCCCTTCTCCTCGCGGATGTTCCGAACCAGCCGCGAGTCGAACGCGGCGCCGTAGATCTGGTTCGCCAGCTGCAGCGTGTACCACCGCTCGTCGTCGCGCCTGATGGCGAAGTTCCCCACCGAGATGGACGACTGCACGCTGTTGGGCCGCTGGACGAACACCAGCCGCCGCCCGTTCAGGGCGGGCAGCGCCGGCGTCTTCGGCGCGGGCACGGCGCCGCGCGCCCAGCCGCCGAACGCCTTTTCCGCTGCCGCGAACACGGCGTCGGGCGTCGCGTCGCCCACCACCACGAGGAACGCGTGGTTCGGCCGGTACCACGTCTTGTGGTACTCGACCAGCGAGTCGCGGTCGATGGACGGGAGTGTCTCCGGCGTCACGCCGATGCGCGCGTAGGGATGCTCCCCGAACAGCGTCTGCCGGAACAGTTTGTTCGCGACGTACTGAGGCGAGGCGAGCTGGGCCTGCAGCTGCTGCGCGGTGTTGGTCTTGATGAGATCCACCTCGGCCTGCGGGAACGTCGGATTGCGTGCGACATCGGACAGCAGGTCCAGCATCTGCGGCAGCGTCTCGGCCAGCCCGCGCATCTGGAAGGACGTGGAATCCTGCCCCGCGGCACCCGAGAGCGACGCGCCCAGCGCGAAGACCTCGCGTTTCAGCTGCTCGCTCGTGCGCGTGGTGGTGTTCGCCAAGGGTGAGCGCGCGAGCGAGGCCAACTGCGCCAGCCCGGCCTTCGCCGGCGGGTCCACGGCCAGCCCCGCCTTCACGGTGAGGATGGCGGAGAGCTTGGGAATCGTGCCATAGCGCACCGCCACCACGCGAAGGCCGTTCGGGAGCGTCCGCTCCACCCGCGCCGGTGGAGCGAACGGCTTCTCGGGCCCGACCTCCGGCTTTGGCAGCGGCTGGGCCACCGCGAGGCCGCTGCCGGCGA
>CAZLBU010000162.1:1679-6238 GCA_964557815.1 uncultured Bifidobacteriaceae bacterium
CGCGGCCTTCACGTCCTCCACCGTCACCTTCTCGATCTCGTCGAGGATCGTGTTGATGCGCCCGGGGTCGTCGTCGAACAGCGCGAAGACGCCGAGCAGGTTCGCCCGCCCGAAGCGCGGCATCATGCCGCCGTCCATCTCGTCCAGGAATGACGAGCGGATGGTCGTCTTCGCCTGCTGAAGCTCGGCCGGCGAGATGCCCTTGTCGCGCACTTCGGCGAGGACGCCCTCGATGGCGGCGAGCACCTGGTCGGCCGTCTTGTCGTTCAGGTAGTCCACGCGCATCGTGTAGAGCATCGGGCCCTTCATGTCCCAGTTGCTCCCCAGGAAGTTGAACGCGCCGAACGCCGACACGGCCAGGCGCTCCTCGCGCACGAGCTTGCGGTGCATTCGCGCGCTGTCGTCGCTGTTGAGCAGCGGATCGAGGACGCTCAGCGCGTAGAAGTCCTTCGACATCCGCGGGGGCAGGTGCCACGCCACCGCCAGCGCAGGCGTGCGGGCCAGCTTGTCCTCGCGGGTGAAGTGCTTCGTCGCGGTCTGCGGCGGTTCCGATACGTCCGCCGGCGCGGGCAGCGGCTGGCGCGGGATGGCGCCGAAGTGCTTCTCGGCCAGGCGCCGCACCTCGGCCGCCGCGGTGTCGCCGACCACCACGAGCACGGCGTTGTTGGGGGCGTAGTAGGTCTTGAAGAAGTTGCGCACGTCGTCCAGCGTCGCCGCCTCGAGCTCCGAGAGGTCGCCGTAGAAGTTGTGCGCGTTGTGCCAGTTGGTGTTGGCCCGCTCCCAGATGTCGAGCCACTCGAACGCGGCGTGCGGCTGGTTCAGGACGTTCACGCGGACTTCCTCGCTCACCACGTTCTGCTGGTTCTTCAGGTTCTCGGCGCTCACGTCGAGGGACCGCAACCTCTCCGCCTCGAGCCAGATGGCACGTTCGAGCGCGTTCACGGGCAGGGCCTGGAAGTAGTTGGTGTAGTCGAAACGCGTGGAGCCGTTCACCACGCCGCCCGCCTCCTGCATCAGCGAGACGTGCTCCATCTTCTTCACCTGCCCCGAGCCCTGGAACATCATGTGCTCGAAGAGGTGCGCGAAGCCGGTGCGCCCCTTCGGCTCCACACGGAAGCCGATGTTGTAGATGACCTCCACCAGCGCCACCGGCGCGGTGTGGTCCTCGCTCACCACCACCTTCAGCCCATTGGGCAGCGTGAAGTACTCCACCGGCACCTTGAAGCCCTGCGTGGAGGCTGGCGCGACGCCAATCCCCAGCAGCAGCACCAGCAGCAGCCCGAAGCCACGTTTGCGCATCTGAATCACCTTTTCGTGTATGGGCTCGTGTGAGGGCCCGGCACTGCCGGGACCCGATCCCGAACTGTAGACGACGCGGGCGGCCCGGCGGTTTCGTCGGGCCGGCGCGATGGCCTCAAATCACGCGCGAGACCAGGGACGATGGCTGGGGCGGTTCGCATGCCGCGCGGAGATCGCAGTCGAACAGCACGTCTCCGCCCATCCGGAACACCCGGTAGCCCGGCCGCAGGCACTCGCTGAGGCGCGCGGGCGCCGACAGGCGGATGGCCGGCCGGCCATCGCCGATGATCACCGGCGCAATCGCGATGTGCAGGCGGTCCAACAGGTTCGCTTCGAGGAACGCGGACACCGTCACACCCCCGCCCTCCACGAACACGCGCGCGCAGCCGCGGGCGCGCAGCAGCCGCAGCACGGCGGCCATCGCCCCGCCGGGCCCGTCGGCATCCACGCCCACGATGGGCGCCCCGCCCACGTGCGTCTCGCCTGGCGCGACACGCGCGGGCTCGCAGATGTACAGCGTGGGGGCCGTGTCGTCGGTGAACAGCCGGAACGTCGGCGCCAGCCGCCGCGACGGATCGAAGATCACCCGGAGCGGGTGCGGCCCCGGCACGTGGCGCGTGGTGAGCTGCGGGTCGTCGGCCGCCACGGTGCCCGCGCCCACGACCACCGCATCGCACAGCGCGCGCAGCCAGTGCATGTGGACCAGGTTCTCGGGACCGGTGACGAACTGCGAGTCGCCCGAGTGCGTCGCGATGAAACCGTCGAGGCTCTGCCCGAGGTGGCCCACCGTGACGGGTCGCGCGGCGGTCGCGCTGCAGATGGGCAGGTAGAGGCTGAGCAGGTCGAACCGCGGGTCGTCGGCCGGCAGCATCAGCTCCCACCCGCGCCCGCGGCGCCAGGCGAGGATGGTGTCGGCGGTGTCCGAGGCCAGCGCCTTCAGCCCGCCGCGATCGTCAAGCCCGAAGGCCCGGTCGCGGTTGCCGGCGTCGAGCGACTCGGCCATGCCGCTCGCCGCGAGCGCCAGGCTCCACGCCGACTCGGCGGCAGGGGCCAGATCGGATGAGGCGGTTCCCAGGGACACGCACAGGCATAATCGCACAGGCGGCCCGCGCATGACGAACCCACCGATGAGCGGCCCGGGCCGGATCCCCGCGGGTGTCTGGGTGCTCGGCTTCGTCAGCCTGCTGATGGACGTCTCGTCCGAGATGATCCACGCGCTCCTCCCGCTGTTCATGGTCACCACGCTCGGCGCCAGCGCTCTGGCGGTGGGCCTGGTGGAAGGGCTCGCCGAATCCACCGCGCTCATCGTGAAGGTGTTCGCAGGGGTGCTCAGCGACTACGCCGGGAAGCGAAAGGGCCTGGCCGTGCTGGGCTACGCGCTCGGCGCCCTCACGAAGCCGCTGTTCGCGGTGGCCGCCTCGACCGGCATGGTGCTCGCTGCGCGGCTCGTGGACCGCGTCGGCAAGGGCATCCGCGGCGCGCCCCGCGACGCGCTGATCACCGACATCACGCCCCCGGACGTCAGGGGTGCGGCCTTCGGCCTCCGGCAGTCGCTCGACACGGTGGGCGCGTTCGTCGGCCCGCTCGTCGCCGTCGGACTGATGCTGCTCTGGGCCAACGATTTCCGGCGCGTGTTCTGGGTGGCAGTGGCGCCCGGCGCCGCCGCGGTGCTGCTGCTGGCGCTCGGCGTGCGCGAGCCCGCGCCTTCGGAGCAACGCCGGCGCTCGAATCCCCTCACGCGACGGAATCTCGGGCGGCTTGGCGCCGGCTGCTGGTGGGTCGTCCTGCTCGGCGCGGTCGTCGCTCTGGCTCGATTCAGCGAGGCGTTCCTCGTCCTTCGAGCCCAGGGCCGCGTCCCCCTCGCGCTCATCCCCCTCGTGATGGTCACGATGAACATGGTCTACGCCGCGAGCGCGTATCCCTTCGGGCGGCTCTCGGACCGCGTGGACCACCGCCGGCTCCTGGGCGCAGGCCTGTTGGTACTGACGGCCGCGGACCTCGTGCTGGCCGCGTCGCCTCACTGGAGCGTGATCCTGATCGGCGTGTCGCTGTGGGGTGTCCACATGGGCATGACCCAGGGTCTGCTGGCCACGATGGTGGCGGACACGGCGCCCGCGGACCTCCGCGGCACGGCGTTCGGCATGTTCAACCTGGTGAGCGGTGTCGCCATGCTGGGCGCGAGCCTCCTCGCCGGCCTGCTGTGGGACCGGCTCGGCCCGTCGTACACGTTCCTGGCTGGCGCGGCGCTGTCACTCGCGGCGCTCGCGCTGCTCGTGGCGCGACGCGCTCGCGCGGTAGACTTGACCGCATGAGCGCTCCCGCCCCAGGCGCCGTCGCGCAGAAGTGGCACGCGCGCGGCCTGCTCTTCGAGAACTGCAGCTGCCAGCTCGTGTGCCCGGGCCACATGCACTTCAGCCAGGCGTGCACGCACGAGCGATGCCTGGGCTACTGGGCCATTCGCGTGGACGAGGGCGCGTACGGCGACGTGCCGCTCGCGGGTTTGAAGGCCTTCATCGCGTTCGACGCGCCGCAGCACATGATCGAGGGCAACTGGACGGAGGTCGTCATCATCGACGAGGCCGCCACGCCTCCGCAGCGCGCGGCGATGGAGGCCATCCTCACGGGCAGGGCCGGTGGCTCGTGGGCGCTGCTCGCGAAGTTCGTGTCGCGCTGGCTGGACACGCGGTTCCTGCCCATCGAGTTCACCGAGGAGCCCCACGCCAAGCACGCGCGCATCCCGGGGCTGGCCGAGGCGTCCATCACCGAGATCAAGGGCCGCGACCGCTCGCAGCCGGTCACCTTCGAGAACATCTTCAACCAGATTCACGCGTCCACGCAGGTGCTCGCGCTCGGGAGCACCCAGTACGACGATGGGGTGATCCGGATCGCGACGAAGCAGACGCACGGGCTGCACTCGAGGTTCGAGTGGGTGGTGGGTTGATGGAATTCGTGGCCGCTGAGCCGCAAGCCGTCGACGGTCAGGCCGTTGGAGGGAGGCCGTATCCCAATCCGACAAACGCGCCGCCGGCCGCCACTCGGCCTGTCTGAGCCGCACGATCAGGGCGAGTTGGCTCAAGTGCTTGATCAGGCCAGAGGCGCGTTTGACCGGCCGACCGACCGGCCTGACCGTCGATGGCTTGCGGCTCGGCGGCCGCCGGCGCTGCTCGTCCTCTGCGCCTCGGCGCTCCTCGCCTTCGCCGCCGCATGGCTGTGGCTGGGGGCCGCCTCGGCCGCCACGGCGCACGTGCACGCGCCGGACT
>CAZLBU010000162.1:6248-6725 GCA_964557815.1 uncultured Bifidobacteriaceae bacterium
GATGTGGCAGGCGATGGTCGTGGCGATGATGACGCCGACGGTGCTGCCGTGGATCTCGACGTTCGCACGGCTCACGGCGCAGTCTGGTGACGGCGAGCCGACGGCCCTTGCGGTCGCCGCGTTTCCCGCGGGCTACTTCACCATCTGGCTCGGTTACAGCGCCGCCGCGGCGGCGGGGCAAACGGCGCTGCAGCAGCTCGGGCTGCTCGCGGATGATCGCGTGCGTGCGCCGCTCGCCGGCGTCGTCTTGATCCTCGCGGGCGTCTCCCAGTTCCTGCCGCTCAAGCGCGCGTGCCTCGCGCACTGCCGAAATCCGCTCACCTATTTCCTGGCCCGCTGGAGGAACGGCCCCATCGGCGGCTTCCGCCTGGGCGTCACCCACGGCGCCTACTGCCTCGGGTGCTGCTGGCTCGTGATGCTGAGCGGTTTCGGCGTGGGCCTCATGAACCTGGCCTGGATGGCGGGGCTGACCCTCGT
>CAZLBU010000163.1:0-5868 GCA_964557815.1 uncultured Bifidobacteriaceae bacterium
AAAGGCTTGCGATTCTGAAAGGGGATAGTTCATGTTTGCAGTTGCCGTAACCGAACCCAACCATCTTGAGATCGTTCAGATTCCCAAGCCTGTACCCGGCGTGTATCAGGTCCGTGTGAAAACCGAAGCGGCGTGTCTGTGCAACATGACCGACCGTAAGCTGATCGAAGGGCATTTTCCCGGCGTCGACCAGTACCCTCTGCTTCTCGGTCACGAAACCGTCGGCATCGTCGAGGAAGTGGGCGAGGAGGTGACGGGTGTGCGGGAAGGCGACCGCGTCTACATCGGCGGCACGGCCGCCAGTCGCGCCTGGGGCGCGTACGCCACGCTCGTCGTCTGCAGGCCGGACCAGGTGCACCCGCTGCCGGAACGGCTGTCCTTCGCCCAGGGCGCCGGCATCAACGTGCCCTATGCCACCGCGTGGCGCGCGGTCTTCCAAAGGGCCGAGGCCTCACGGGGCGAGTCCATCCTCATCCATGGCGCGAGCGGCGCCGTCGGGCTGGCCGCCGTGCAGATGGCGCACGCGGCAGGGCTCACCGTGATCGGCACGGCGAGCACCGACGACGGCGCGGCGCTCGTCCGCGCGCAGGGCGCCGCCCACGTGCTCAACCATCGCGCGGCAGGTTATCTCGACCAGCTGGCGCTGCTCACCAATGGCGGTCCCGACATCATCATCGAGATGCTCGCCAACCAGAACCTCGACCACGACCTCTCGGTCCTCGCGAGGTACGGCCGGATCGTCATCGTGGGCAACCGGGGACGCATCGAAATCGATCCGCGGCGCATCATGAGCAAGGAGGCCACGGTCCGGGGCACGGCGTTCTGGAACCTGTCCGACGCCGCCGTCGCGCAGATCCACAAGGACATGGCGAGGGGATTCGAGGACGGGACGCTCAGTCCGGTGGTGGGACGGGAGCTGGCTCTGGCGGAGGCGGCAATCGCGCACCAGCTCGTGCTCGAGCCCGGCGCGCGCGGCAAGATTGTGTTGCGCGCCTAGCTGCTGGCGCGCTGGTGCGCGCACTGCCCATTGACGATTGCCTATTGATGATTGAGTGATTCATTGGGCGATTGGCGATTGGGCATTGGGCATTCGGATTGGGGCATTGAGGAATTGGCCCATTGGCGCATCGGCGATCCCACTTGCCCGTCCGACTTGCCCGGGTCGACCAACCCGGTCGTCTGGGTGCGGGGAGCTGAACGATGGGGCGGCCAATCGCTCAATCAGGCAATCCCCCAATACCCCGATGCGCCAATCCGAATGTCCAATGCCCAATCGCCAATCGCTCAATGAATCACTCAATCATCAACAAGCAATCGCCAATGGGCACGGCTCGGCCGCCTATTTCGTGCCGAGCCTCGCTAGTTCTTCGTCGATGACCTGCTGGAACACCTCGAACGGCTGGGCGCCGACGAGCGGGCGGCCGTTGATGAACATGCTCGGCGTCGAGTTCACCCCGATCTTCTCGCCCTCGGCGGCGCTGGCCTTCACCCGCGCCTCGTGCTTGCCCGAGTCGAGGCACTGGTCGAACGTGGCCTGGTTCAGCTTCAGCTTCGCGGCGCCCTGCTTGAGCTGCGGCACCGAGAGCGCGTTGATGTCCTCGAACATCAGGTCGTGCATCTCCCAGTACTTGCCCTGGTCACCCGCGCAGTGCGCGGCCTCGGCGGCCTTCTGGGCGTTGGGGTGCGTCGGCAGCGCGTAGTCCTTGTAGACGACGCGGACTTTGTTGCCGTAGGTGGCAAGGACCTTCTTGAGGGTCGGACCGACCCTCGCGCAGAACGGTCATTGATAGTCGGAGTACTCGACCAGCGTGATGGGCGCGGTGGATTCTCCGCGGACGGGATCCTCCGGCGACACCGCCACCTGCACGCGCGGCGGGTCGAGCAGCACGCGCACGTTGCCGGCCTTGCCCCTCAGCTCGTCCACCAGCTGCGCGCGCGCCTGCAGCTGCTTCTGGCTCTGCAGGAAGTCGGCAATGGGCCCGCGCAACTGCTCGAGCGTCCGGCCCTGGGCGCGCTCCCGGTTCTCCTCGTAGAACCGCTGCACCTCGGCGTCGCTCACCGGTTGTGCGCGCCGCTTCAGCTCCCGCTCCAGGTACTCGTCCGGTGTCGTGCCGGCGCCCTTCGCCGCCTCGGCAATCAACAGATCGCCCACCATCACGTCGAGCAGGTTGCGGCGGTTCTGGTAGAGCAGCTGCGTGACGCGGGCGCGCTCGGCGGCGTCGAACTCCTGCCACTTCGCGTCCACCTCGCTCAGCGTGATCCGGCGATCGCCGACCTCGGCCACAACGGGATCGGCTCCCCCCTGCGCGGGTGCCTGGATGGGCGGCGCAGCCGGCGCCTGCGCGGCGGTTGGCGAGTTGCCACACCCCACGGCCACCGAGGCCGCCAGCACGGCAATCGCCCTCAATCGTGCGATGTGCATCGAACGAGGATATCCCAGAACGGTGTCTATCCGCCCGCTCCCGTCGGCTCCCCCGCCTCGTACCCCTGGCACACGCGCACCGGCAGCACCGGATACTTGCGATAGTGCGGATCTGTGAACGAGCGACGGCACAGGTAGAACCGCGACCGCGTGGTCTCGACGACCTGGCAGTGCCGGCAGCGGCCACAGAGCCCGGGATCGGTCTCCATGGCAACGATCCTACGCCTGCCGCTCACAGGTAATAAGATGGATCCATGAGACTCTCGGCGCTCGGTCCCGTGCTCGGGGCGGCCCTGGCCGGGGTGGCGCTCGCCGCCGCGCCAGCCGCGCAGGATCAACCGGTGTTCCGCTCGGCGGTCCGCACGGTGCCCATCTACGCCACGGTGCTCGACGCCGGCGGCCGCCTGGTGCCGGACCTCGAGCAGTCGAACTTCTCGGTGCTCGACAACGGGAAGCCCGCCGAGATCGCGCTCTTCTCCAGCGAGCCGCAGCCGTTCACCGCGGTCGTGATGCTGGACACCAGCGCCAGCATGACCGCGAACCTGAAGCTGCTGAACCGCGCGGCCGAGCAGTTCCTGCTCCGGCTCCTGCCCGTGGATCGCGCGCAGGTGGGCGCCTTCAACGACAAGATCCAGCTGAGCGGCGAGTTCACCAACGACCGCGACGCGCTGATTGCCGCGCTGGACGAGCTCTACTTCGGCAACCCGACCCGGCTGAACGACGCCATCGCCGCCAGCCTCGACGCGCTGGAGGGCATCGACGGCCGCCGCGTCATCCTCGTCTTCACCGACGGCGAGGACACCGCGAGCCGCGTGCGCTTCAACACGGTGATGGATCGGGCGCGCGACGAAGAGGTGATGGTCTACTCGATCGGGCTCGAGTCGGAGTACTTCAACGGGGTGCGCGTCGTGCGGTCGCGGCCGACACGCGACCTGCGCAAGATCTCGGAGGAAACTGGCGGGGGGTACTTCGAACTGAAGGAGACTGCGGAGCTCGCGCCCACGTTCAGCCGGGTCGCACAGGAGCTACGAAGTCAGTACCTGATCGGGTTCGCGCCAGCGGCGCTGGACGGGAAGGTGCACAAGCTCGAGGTGCGCGTGAACCGTCCGGGGATGACGGTCCGCGCGCGAAGGAGCTACCTGGCCGCTGCCGACCGCTCGTAGGCCTCAGACAAACACCATCGCAACGAGCGTGATGGCCAGAAGCGCCCCGACGACGGCCTCGGCGGTGGCGGAGAAATTCAACTCGTAGATGCGGAACATCGCTGGTGCCTCCAGAGGGTTGGACGTCGCCCGCAGGTGGGCTGTTCCATCGGCGAGCCGACGCGCGCCCCAGGCACACAGGGATCACGGGGATACCGCGAAGGACGTGGGACGGTTGGGGAACGACGGGGACGGGCCCCGCTAATCCCTGAGGGCGGCGCGCAGGGCGGGCCAATCAGCCTGTCGCAGCGTCTGTTCCACCAGCGCCGGGTTCCCGGTGATCGACACCACCATCCCCCCGCGTCCCCCGGACGCGGCCGAGAGCGGCACCATCACATCCACCTGCGGGCCATCCGCACGAGGACTGATCACGGCAACCCCCGCGTCGCCGAACACCAGCCAGGCCTGTTCCGCGCAGTAATGCTCCTCGGCCGGCGCGCCCGCCTCGGCGGCCGCCTCGTAGACATTGGCGGGCACGCGAATCACCCTGGTGGGACCGGCCACCCCGTGCATCACCGCAGGCGGGATGCCCGTGGCCACGCTGAAGGAGAGGTCGTCATCGAGCGGCGCAACCGAGACGAGGAGATGGCTGTCGGCGTCGTACCGCTCACCCGCCACGCCGTCATCGTCGAGTGAGATCTCGCGAATACCCGAGACGCGTCCGGTGCGCGCGAAGTCGCTGAGCGCCTGCTCGTAGTCGCCCTGCGAGCGGCGCTGCGAGCGCATGGCCGCCTTCTGGATCTCCTCCTCCGCCGCCAGCGCGCGCTTGCGGTTCTCCGGATGCAGCGGATTGGCCAGCACCTCGACCTGTCCGCCACCCCCCTGGGGCCACCGCACCACCCACAAGGGCTGGGCCCCGCCGCTGGCCGGCGTGCCGTCGGGTCCGGCCTCGGGAAACGGCAGGGCGGGGCGGAGCGCCAGGACAAGCGCGCGGCCGAGCGCGTCATCCGCGGCTGGCTGGGCGCGAAGCGGCGCGGCGACGGCCAGTGCCGCCAGGACGGCCGCGCAGGTGCAGCACCACCGCATGAGGCGATTCTATCCAACCGGGCCCGGCGGTCCGCTACAATCGCGGTCGGCACGGAGGCCCACCATGCGACGAGTCGTCCTGGGGCTCTCGGGAGCAGCGCTCATCATGACCACGTCCGCGGCACAGCAGCCGATTCGTCCCGGCGATCGCCCGTCGGGCAACATCCTCGCCACGCGCTCGGCCGCGGTGGGCCGTCACGGGATGATCGCCACCAGCCAGGCGCTGGCTTCGGCCGCGGGGCTGCGGGTCCTCCAGGAGGGCGGCAACGCCATCGACGCGGCCGTGACCGCCGCCGCGGTGCTGGCCGTCGTCGAGCCCTCGATGAACGGGATCGGCGGCGACCTCTTCGCGCTCGTCCACGACTCGAAGACGAAGCAGGTGTACGGCCTCGATTCGAGCGGCCGCTCCGCCTACCGCGCGACGCCCGAGGAGTTCGCCCGGCGGGGGCTGACGGAGATGGCCGAGGATGGCCCGCTCGCCGTGGATGTCCCGGGCGTGGTCGAGGGGTGGCATCAGCTGATCGCGCGGTTCGGCACCATCCCCCTCTCGAAGGCCCTGCAGCCCGCCATCGCCTACGCGCGCGACGGCTTCCCGGTGCAGGAGATCATGGCGGATCAGTGGGGCGACGCCGCCGAGCGGCTCTCGAAGGATCCCGCCGCGGCCAGGACGTTCCTGCCCGGCGGCAAGGCGCCCCGCGAGGGCGACGTCTTCGCGAACCCCAACCTCGCGCGGAGGGCCCGAGCTGATTGCGAAGGAGGGACGCGACGCCTTCTACAGCGGGGCCATCGCCCAGGCCATCGTCGCCGACATGAAGGCGCGCGACGGGCTGCTCGAGATGCGCGACTTCGCGGATCACAAAGCCGACTGGGTGGAGCCCCTCCGCACGAGCTACCGCGGCCACGACGTTCTCGAGATGCCGCCGAGCACGCAGGGCTTCGTCGCCCTCGAGATGCTGAACCTGATGGAAGGCTTCGATGTGAAGGCGATGGGCCACAACTCGGCCGACTACCTGCACCTGCTGAGCGAGGCGAAGAAGCTGGCGTTCGCGGATCGCGCGGCGTACCTCGCGGACCGCGACGCGATGCCGACCAACATCCTGGCCATGCTGGTGTCCAAGGACTACGCGACCCGGCGGCGTCCCGAGATCACGATGCAGAAGGCCGGCGCCTACGCGGCCGGCACGCCGGGCGGGGCGTCGGCGCAGCGGGACTTCGCGG
>CAZLBU010000163.1:5879-6713 GCA_964557815.1 uncultured Bifidobacteriaceae bacterium
TATCTGACCGCCGCCGACGGGCAGGGCAACGTCGTGTCCTTCATCCAGTCGCTCTTCTCTTCGTTCGGCGCGGGCATCGTCGCCGGCGAGACGGGCATCACGCTGCACAACCGCGGTGCGGGCTTCACCCTCGCGCCCGGTCACCCGAACAGGATCGCGCCGCACAAGCGTCCCCTGCACACGCTGGTGCCTGCGATGATCCTGAAGGAAGGCCGCCCCTGGGTCTCGTTCGGGGTGATGGGCGGCGACAACCAGGCTCAGGCCCACGTGCAGGTGGTGGCGAACCTGGTGGACTTCGGGATGGGGATTCAGCAGGCGGGCGAGGCCGCCCGCGTGCGCCACACGGGCACCAGCCTGGCGGTGGAGGCCGGCATCGGCGCCGAGGTGCGCCGGGCGCTCGAGGCGCGCGGGCACCTCCTCACGGATGGCCGCGGCGCGATGGGCGGGTTCCAGGGCATCCTCATCGACCCGAAGACCGGCGTGCTGATGGGCGGCTCCGACCTCCGAAAGGATGGCCTCGCTATCGGCTGGTGACAGGTGACGCCGCGGCCGGGGCGTCCATTGGTGATTGCCAATTGACGATCGGGTGATTCATTGGGCGATTGGCGATTGCCGCATTTGTCGGATTCGGATTGGGCGATTGATCAGATTGAACGATTGGACGATTGGCGATTCCGGTAGACACGATCGCCCGGGCGGTCCCGATGCGGGTTACCGGTGAGCAGCGACGAATCGCCGATCACTGAATCACCCAATGCCCCAATGCCCCAATGCCCCAATCCCCCAATCCCCCGAATGCCCCAATGCCCCAATCCCCCAATCCCCCAAATCCCC
>CAZLBU010000164.1:0-3315 GCA_964557815.1 uncultured Bifidobacteriaceae bacterium
GGCGAGCTGCTGGCGCAGTTGGGCGCGGGCACCGCGGGCCCGATCGTCGACGTCTACCCCGCCCGGCACCAGCCGGTCGCGCTGTTTCTGGCCCAGCCGCGCGTGGAGGGCCTGCTCGGGATGCACGTCCCGGATGCCGAAATCGTGCGCATCCTCGAAGCGCTCGGCTTCCGGGTCGAGCCCGCGCCCGGCGGATGGTCCGTCGTGGCCCCCGGGTGGCGCGTGGACATGCACCGCGACGTGGACCTCATCGAGGAGATCGGTCGGCACCATGGCTTCGAGCACCTGCCGGCCACCTTCCCTGGCGTGCAGCAGGCGCCGGCACTGTCCGATCCGCGCATCGCGCGCGACGCGCGGGCGCGGCGCGTGGCGCTCGCCGCAGGGTTCTCGGAGGCCATCAGCTTCGCGTTCATCGAGGCGCGTCACGCCGAGCCCTTCCAGGGCGGTGAGGCTCCGGTCGCGCTGGCGAACCCCCTCTCCGAGAAATTTGCCGTCATGCGCCCCAGCCTCGTGCCGGGGCTGGTCGACGCCGTGAGCCACAACCGGCGCCATGGCCGACGCGACGTCCAGCTCTTCGAGATCGGCACGCGGTTCTCGCCGCGTGGCGAGGCGCGCGCCATCGGGCTGGCGTGGACCGGGCTGGCCACGCCGGATCACTGGAGCGGTGGCCGCCGCGACGTGGACTTCTTCGACATGAAGGGCGTGGTCGAGCAGCTGGCCTCGCTCTTCGACGTCGAGCTCTCGGCGCGGGCTCCGGCCGAAGGCTCCGTGGCCGACGCGGTGCTCGTGCCCGGACGTGCGGCAGTCCTCGTCAGCGGGGATCGCAGCATGGGCTGGCTGGGGCAACTCCAGGCGGCCATCGGCGATGCGCACGATCTGCCGGCGAACGACGTCGTCTACGTCGCGGAGGTCGACCTCGATGCCCTCTCGGCGGCCGTCGCACCGGCACGCATGACGACGCCGCTGCCACGCTTCCCCGCCGCCGTGCGAGACATTGCGATGGTGGTCGACGAATCCTTGTCTGCCGCCACGGTTCGTGGCACCATTCGGTCCAAAGCACCGTCGACGCTGGTCGGGGTGACGGAGTTCGATCGGTACCAGGGGAAGGGCATCCCGGACGGCAAGGTCAGCCTGGCGCTGCGCCTCACGTTCCAATCGCTCGAGCGCACGCTCACCGACGCCGAGGTCGAGGCGGCCACGACAGCCGTGGTCGATGTGCTCGCATCGGAGCTGGGCGCGGTCAGACGGTAGGGGTTCTCACCCCCTCGATAACCTTGGGGCGACACCGAGCTTGTCGAGGTGCTGGGGTTCTGGGGTTCTGGAGTTTTGAGGTTTTGGGGTTCTGAAGTTCAGGGATTGAGGTGGACGTGGCCACGAAGAGTGCGGCAGGACTCGAGCCGATTGATCGGCTCGAAGAGAAGATCAAGACGCTGGTGAGCCTGATCGGCCGGCTCAAGAACGAGCAGGCCAGGATCAGCGACGAGAACGCGAAGCTGCAGCACGAGGTCGAGGCGCTCAAGGCCCGGCTGGCCGACGCAGAAGGGAATTCCGCCGAGGCCGTGACGCTGCGCGAGGAGCGGGACCTGATCCGGGCGCGTGTCACCGAGATGCTGCAGCAGCTGGATGGCCTCAACCTCTAGGGGGTTGCGGCTGCTCCGATTCCGGAGCCACGCCTGAGGGCACCATGCGGGATCTCAAAGTCGTCACCGTCGAGATTCACGGCCAGCAGTACCCGATCAAGACGAGCCTGGACGCCACCTACGTGCAGCGCCTCGCCGCGCACGTGGACTCGCGGCTGCACAAGGCCGCCCTCGCCGCGCCATCGGCCGACACGGTGGCCCTGGCCATCCTCACGGCGCTCAACATCACCGACGAGTATTTCCGGGCGCGCGAGCAGCAGGCCGTCGACTCCGGCACCCTGGCCGAGCGGACCGCCGTCCTCGAGCGGATCGTGGACCAGGCCCTGGCCCTGGCGGATTGATTCGACTTCCTGCCCTTGGCCGCGCCGTGGATACGAGTTCGCCGCGGCGGCCTCCTCGGATGATGAAGACCATGCCGGTCCTGCTGGCCCTCCTGGCCACCGCCATCGGGTTCGTACAGCCCGCGCCGCTTCGCGTCCTGTTCGTCGGTAACAGCCTTACCTACGCCAACGATCTACCGGGCATCGTCTCGGCCCTCGGGAGGGCGGAGGGGCACGCCGTCCTCTGCGAGATGGTCGCGTTCCCGGACGTGAGCCTCGAAGACCACTGGCGACGCGGCGAGGCCCGCGCGGCGATTGCACGAGGCGGCTGGGACACCGTGATCCTCCAGCAGGGGCCGTCGGCCCTGCTCGAGTCCCGGGCGTTGCTCGTCGAGTACGCGAAGCGCTTCGATCGCGAGGTCCGGAAGAGCGGGGCCTCGACGGCCCTGTACATGGTGTGGCCCTCGCGGGAGCGCCGTGGCGACTTTCCCGGCACGAGCGCGTCGTATGCGGCAGCGGCGCGGGCGGTGGGCGGCCTGCTCCTGCCGGTCGGCGATGCGTGGCGCGAGGCCTGGCGCATCGACTCGGGGCTTGCCCTCTACGGGCCCGATGGGTTCCACCCCTCGGCGCTCGGCAGCGCCCTCGCCGCAATCGTCATCGTCGAGGGACTGACGGGCCGCGCCGTGCGCGGGCTCCCGCCCGACGTGCACGCGACGGCGTCGGAGGCCGCCGCCCTGGTCGCGGCTGCCGGGACCGTTCGAGCGCGCCCTCAGATTTTCGCTCGATTTTTGCTCCCGGCCGGCCAAGCCTTGACCCGGCCCGCCCCGCGCCCTAAGATCTAGCCAGTCCTGCGTTGTTCGTGATGGTTTTCCGGAGGCTTGTCTGAGCCAACGTTAAAACCAAGCGAGCTGCGTCCGCCGCGTGGTGTGCATGCCTCCGTGGAGAGGAAGCCTGAAGCGCGGCTCTTACAGCAGCTCCACCTGCTCTTGCAGGTTCAGCAACCCTCCCCACACGGCAAGGCGGGACACCCTTTCGTGACGGTATCGGATCTGGGCGAACATGCCCTGCTGGCGCGCATCCTGGCGCGCCTCCCCCGGCCCGGGGCCCAAATCCTGGTCGGGCCGGGCGACGATGCCGCGGTGATCGAGCCGGGGCGCAATCATCGGCTCGTGGTCACCACCGACGCGCTGGTCGAGGACGTGCATTTCTCCCGCGCGTGGTGCCGGCCCGCCGATATCGGGCACAAAGCCCTGGCCGTGAACCTCAGCGACCTCGCCGCCATGGGGGCGACTCCGCGGTGGGCGTTGCTGTCGCTGGCCTTGCCCGGTGCGCTTCCCGTGGAAGACGTCGATCAG
>CAZLBU010000164.1:3325-6694 GCA_964557815.1 uncultured Bifidobacteriaceae bacterium
CGCAGGTGCACGGCGTCTCCGTGGCGGGCGGCAACATCACGCGCAGCCCCGGGGGCCTGGTGGTGGATGTGACGGTCGGCGGCGACGTGGCATCGCGCCGATGGCTCACGCGCGGTGGCGGCCACCCGGGCGACGAGCTGTGGGTGAGCGGCACGGTCGGCGCCGCACGCGCCGGGCTGGAGATGCTGGCCGCGGGGGACGCGGCGGACGCCGGCTGCATCGCGCGGCACGTGCGTCCCGACGCCCGTGTGCGGCTGGGCATCGCGGTCGCGAAGGCGCAGGCGGCCCGGGCGGCGATGGATCTGAGCGATGGCCTGGCCGACGCGGTGCGCCAGGTCGCGACGGCGAGCGATTGCGGCGCCCGCGTCTCGGGCGAGGCGGTGCCGGTCGATCCGGCGGCGCGGCGGTGGTGGGAGCGGCGCGGCGTCGACGCGCTCGAGAGCGCCGTGGCAGGCGGCGAGGATTACGAGCTGCTCTTCGCGGTCCCGCCCCGCTGGGGCGGGCGGATGAGGAATGTCCGGCGGCACGTGGCCACGCCGTTGCTCACGCGGATTGGCGTCCTCACGCGCGACGGCGGGCTCTGGCTCGAACGCGACGGCCGCCGGCACTCGTGGCCCGAGGGCTTCGAGCATTTTCGGGGGTGAGGCCGATGCAGATCGCACAGTCCATCGTGCTGCGCACTCTCGCGACGCTGAGCATCGCGCTGGTCTACGTGTTCCTGTACGAGACCACGATCCGCGACTCGCGCTATGCCGCGCGCCAGGCCACGATCGCGGAGGCCACGACCCTTCCGCAGGCCGGCGCGCAGCTGGCCTTCACCGCCACGGCGTACTGCAAGGGCGAGACGACCGCGTCCGGCGTCACCGTGCGAACGGGAATCGCGGCAGCGGATCCCGCGCTGCTCCCCGTCGGCACCGTCGTGCGCGTGGACATGCCGAACCAGCGTTACAGCGGCATCTGGACGATCATGGACACGGGTCCGGCCGTGCAGGGGCGCGTCATCGACCTCTACTTGTGGAGCTGCCACGAGGCGCTGGCCTTTGGCCGGCGGCCGGTGCGATTGACTGTGCTGCGCCTCGGGTGGAATCCGCAGATGAGCGCGCCGGGACTGGTCGATCGCATGTTCCGCCAGCGAGAGGCGGAGAAGGCTGCGTCACCGGCGCCGTCGGTGCCTCCTGCAGATGGATCCACGCCGAAACCGTGATGGATTCCCGCCCGGGCGGGTTACACACTTACACACCTGACGCGCCGTAAACGCTGCTATTATCGCGCCTTATGCATGCGCTTTACGTCGTCATCCCCGTCCTGGGCATCCTGGCGATCGCCTACCGCTACTACAGCGCGTTCATCGCCACGCGCATCTGGATGCTGGACGATGCGCGGGTCACCCCTGCGCACAAGAACTACGACGGCGCGAACTACTATCCCACGTCCCGCTGGGTCCTCTTCGGGCACCACTTCGCGGCCATCACCGGCGCCGGCCCCCTGGTCGGGCCGATGCTGGCGGCCCAGTTCGGCTACGCCCCGGGCCTGATCTGGCTGGTGGCGGGCGTGGTGCTGGCCGGGGCCGTCCACGACTCGATGATCCTGTGGGCATCGACGCGCCGGGGCGGGCGATCGCTGGCCGACATCGTGAAGGACGAGATCAGCCCTTCGGCCGGCATCGTGGCGTCGATCGCGATCCTCTTCATCCTCGTCATCGCGATCGCCGGCCTGGGCATCAACGTCGTCAACGCGCTGGCAGACAGCGTGTGGGGCACGTTCACCATCGCCATGACCATCCCGCTCGGGATCTTCATGGGTTTCTGGATGTACGTGTGGCGCAAAGGCCGCATCATCGAGGCGACGATCATCGGGGTCCTCGGCCTGTTGCTGGCGCTCGTCGGCGGCGAGCCGTTGAACCACTCGGAAGGATGGTTCGCCAGCCTGTTCGACCTGTCGCGCACCGAGATTGTGATTGCGCTCTGCGTCTACGGGTTCGCGGCCTCGGTGCTGCCGGTCTGGCTGCTGCTCTCCCCGCGCGGGTACCTCAGCTCGTTCACGAAGATCGGCACCATTTTCTTCCTCGCGCTCGGTGTCATCTGGGTGAACCCCGAGTTCAAGATGCCGGCCCTGTCGGAGTACGTGGACGGGGGCGGCCCCATCATCCCGGGCCCGCTCTTCCCGTTCTGCTTCATCACCATCGCCTGTGGCGCCATCTCGGGCTTCCACGCGCTCATCAGCTCGGGCACGACCTCGAAGATGGTCGACAAGGAGAGCGACATCCGCCCGATCGGCTACGGGGCCATGCTGATCGAGTGCCTGGTGGGCCTGATGGCGCTCGTCGCCGCCAGCGCCATGGAGCCGGGTGACTACTTCGCCATCAACGTGCAGCCCGCCCAGTACGCCAACCTGACCTTCCAGGGTGTGCAGATGGCGCCGGTGCACCTGGCCGAGATCGAGGCGTCCGTCGGGGAAACGGTGACGGGCCGCACGGGTGGCGCCGTCTCGCTGGCGGTGGGCATGGCGCAGATCTTCTCCGCGATGCCGGGCATGCAGGGCCTGCTCGCCTACTGGTATCACTTCGCCATCATGTTCGAGGCGCTCTTCATCCTGACCACCATCGACTCCGGCACCCGCGTCGGGCGGTTCCTGCTGCAGGAATTCCTCGGCAAGGCATTCCCGAAGTTCGGCGAGAAGGAATGGATGCCGGGCGCCATGACGGCGACGGGCCTGCTCGTGCTCGGCTGGGGTTATTTCATCTATACGGGCGAGATCAACACGATCTGGCCCATGTTCGGCGTCGCCAACCAGCTGCTGGCGTCGGTGGCGCTGGCCGTGGCCACGACCATCCTCATCAACACGGGGAAGGCGAGGTATACGTGGGTGACGCTGGTGCCGCTGGCGTTCCTCGCCACCAATACCTTGTACGGCGGGTTCCTCAACGTGCGCGACAACTTCTGGCCCCTCGCCGTCGGTCCAGACGCCGGCACGCACGTGCAGGGCTGGGTACTCACCAGCTGCACCGTCGCGATGATGCTGTGCGCCGTCATCATCCTCGGCCAGGCCATCGCGAAGTGGGTCAGCGTGCTGGGGAACGGGCGGCAGCTGGCCGTGGAAGAAAGGTAGCTGCGCCGCGCCCATTGGCGATTGCCGATTGCTGATTGAGCGCTTCATCGGGCGATTGACGAGTGGCGCACTGGGCAATCGGATTGGGGCATTGGGTGATTGGGCCACTGGGTCATTGACGTGTGCACGTCGAGGGCCGTCTGACAGCCGCCTCCGCGCTCCGCGAGGCGCTTCGGAATGGCGGCCAGAGGTCGTTCCGGACCCAAGCGATCCGGACACCGTCCGGCGACGCCCGGACCCCGCCTCCGCGATGCGGCGGAT
>CAZLBU010000165.1:0-6655 GCA_964557815.1 uncultured Bifidobacteriaceae bacterium
CGACGCGGGCGAGCAGGACTCCGGCCGCGCCCACGAGCACGCGGCCCGGCTCGATGGCCAGCTTCAGGCCCGATCCACCGCCGGCCCGTACGATGCGGCGGACGTACTCGACGGGATCCGGCGCGGGGCCGCCCTCGTACGCGATGCCGAGGCCGCCGCCGAAATCCAGGTGCTCGATGCCGATGCCCGCGTCGCCGAGCTGACGCGCCAGCTGGACAACGGATTCCGCCGCCCGCTCGAGCGGGTCGAGGGACGTGATCTGCGAGCCGATATGGACGTGGATGCCGACGGCCCTGAGTGACGGCCGTGCGGCCACGTCTCGAAACAGCGCAGGCGCCGCGTCGATGGGCACGCCGAACTTGTTCGACTTCAGGCCGGTGGAGATGTGCGGGTGGCTCCGCGCGTCGATGTCCGGATTGACGCGCAGGGCCACGCGCGCCACGGCGCCGCGATCCGCCGCGATGTGGGCGAGCCGATCCAGCTCGCCCGGCGACTCGACGTTGATGGCGAGCAGGTTCAGCGCGACGGCGCGCTCCAGCTCGTCGTGCCGCTTCCCGACGCCGGTGAACACGATGTCGCCTGGCGCGAAGCCGCATCGGAGGGCGACCTCCACCTCGCCCATCGAGTTGGCATCGGCGGCGCTCCCGAGGCTGCGCACCAGCCTGACGATGGCCAGCGCGGAGTTCGCCTTCATCGCGTAGTGGATGGCGTGGGGGGTGTCGCCGAAGGCAGCGTCCAGCTGCTCATAGGCGGCGCGGATGGCGTCGGCACGGTAGACGTAGGCGGGGGTGCCCGCCACGGCGGCAATCTGCTCCAGGGTGTCGGCGTCGGTCGCGGGGACGGCAGGGCCGGCCGGCGCGGCGGGATGGGCGCTCATCAGCCAGCGATCATAGCGCGAAGGGCCGCCGGGCCACGCATGGGTTTCGTGGTATTCTGGCCGCGCCTGCCGGGGCACCGCAGCCGCGTTTCATGCCAGATCCCTCACCGGTCACCACGGACGCCATCGACGCGTTGATCCAGCGATGCCTCGCGGGCGACCAGCAGGCATGGGAAGAGATCGTCCGCCAGCACCGGCGCAAGGTCTTCAACATCGCCTACAAGTTCACCGGCAAGCACGACGAGGCCGAGGACCTGACGCAGGACATCTTCCTGAAGATCTTCAAGTCGCTGCACACCTTCGATCGGCGCGCGAACTTCCAGACGTGGCTGGTGAGCGTGTCGCGCAACCTGTGCATCGACCACTACCGCAGCGTCCGCAAGGAGCGCGAGACCATCGATCGCGACGTGGACGCCGGCGAGCTGATGCCGGCCGCCACCACGCCGAGCGCCTATGCCGAGCTCGAGACGCGCGGCCGCGTGGAGCTGCTGCGGCGCGCGATGGCGGAACTGCAGCCCACGCTGCGCACGGCGGTGATGCTCCGCGACATCCAGGAACTCTCCTACCAGGAGATCGCCGACCGGCTGAACCTGCCCGAGGGGACCGTGAAGTCCCGCATCAATCGCGGCCGCACCGAACTGGCGCGCCAGATCCAGCGGCTGCGCGACGAACTCGAAGGGGTACGAGGATGAACCTCACGACCGACCGATCCCAAGACGTGGCCATTGTCCGCATCGGCGAGACCCGCATGATGTACCCGCTGCTGCAGGACTTCTCCGGCGCCGTGTCCAGCCTGCTGGCCGCCGGGGACCGCAAGGTCCTGATCGACCTGTCGAAGGTCACCTACGTGGACTCGGCCACGATCGGCTGCCTGATGGACCTCTACCGCCAGACCACGTCCGCCGGCGGCGTCCTGCGGCTGGCGGGCGTGCAGAAGCGGGTGGAAACCATGCTCACCATGACCGGCGCGCACAACTTCCTGAAGATGTACCCGGACGAAGCGAGCGCCGTGCAGAGCTTCGGGGCCTAGCCATGCGCAGCATCAAGACCACCACCGGCGCCGAGATTCCCCTCGACGGCGACCTGCTCGCCATCCTCGAGGCGCTCTTCCACGAGGTCACCGCCAAGGTGCTCGAGGGCGGCAGCTACGAGGACATGAATCGCGAGATCAACCACCTGGTGTCGCAGATGTCGGACGAGGAGCTGCGCTCCTACCTGGCCGAGAGCCTCTTCCTGAACCAGGTGAAGTACGAGAACGACCGGCTCGAAAGCTACATGCGGAAGCTCCAGAAGAAGTAGCCGCCGGGCCACATGTCAGAGAACTATCTCGCCAGCCGCTACACCTGCTCCTGGCCGCATTCCATCGCCGTGATGCTCTGCGACGGCCGCATCGTCTGCGGCTGCGCGGATCCGTACGCGAAGCGCGTGCTCGGGGACTTCCGTGCCTCGTCGCTGGCCGACATCTGGCAGGGCCCGACGGCGCGCCAGCTCCGGGTGGACCTGAACGCCGGCGGCTCGTCGTTCTGCGGGGACTGCCCGCTGAAGCTCCCGCTCGGGCCGGACGAACCGGTGCCGCAGCGCGACGTGAACGTGGGGCCGCTGCCCAGCCGCCTGTATATCGAGTGCACGGCCGCCTGCAACATCTCGTGCTTCCAGTCGTGCTGCGCGCCGGAGACCGGCATCACGCGCACGCGGCAGGCCGGCATGCTCGACTGGGACGTGTTCACCCGCGCCGTGGACGAGGCGGGGCCATCGCTCGTGCGCATCGACTTCTTCAACTACGGCGAGGCGTTCCTCCACAAGCGCGCCGTGGAGATGTGCGAGTACATCAAGGCGAAGTTCCCGCACATCTACCTGTACTCGAGCACCAACGGCCTGGCGCTCACCGAGGAGAAGGCGCGGCGGCTGGTCCACTCGGGCATCGACGAGGTGACGTTCTCCATCGACGGCGCATCGCAGGACACGTACGTGAAATACCGGCAGCGGGGCAACTTCGACAAGGCGATGGCGAACCTCCGCGCGATGACCGACGAGAAGCGCAAGGCCGGGCGCGACGTGCCGCACCTGAACTGGCGCTACATCCTCTTCAACTGGAACGACTCGGACGAGGAGATGAACCGCGCGCGGCAGATCGCCGCGGAGGTGGGCGTGGATCGCCTCTGCTGGGAGATCACCGACCACCCCGAGGACTCGTACTCGCGCCGCTTCGGCCCGGGCACGCCGGACTATGAGCGGATCCGCCACGAAGTGTGGGACATGAGCGGCCTCGGCAACGCCATCCCGGGCACCACCCCGCGCGCGCAGATTGATGTTCGCACGCTCATTCCAGGCTTCCCCCTGCGCGCGAGGGCGGCGCAGCCCGTGAAGGTGAAGACGCGCGTGAAGAACCTCTCCGCACGGCCCTTCCGGGCGCAGGCGAGTTACGGCCGCCGGCTGGTGCGCCTGGGCGCGCAGCTCGTGGGCGCGGACGGCACGATGATCAACCGCGATCACGCGCGCGCGTGGCTGCCCGGCGATATCCCGCCCGGCGGCACCGCGGATGTGGAGATCGAGGTGCCCGCCCCCGGGACGCCCGGCCGCTACGCCCTGAAGTTCGACCTGGTCAGCGAGGGCATCGACTGGTTCGAGAAGTGCGGCTCGCCCACGACGACGAAGGCGCTGGTCGTTCGCGAGCCGTAGGCCGTGCTCTGCGCGGTAGGCGCCACTTCGTGGCGCGGGCGCTCGCTTCGCGAGCGTGGGAGGTGATTGGGTCATCGGCGCATCCCCACGGTTGCGCGTCAACCGCCTACGGCCCGAAGGGCCGCCTGCCGAAGGCCTGCAGCCCGATGGGCTGCCTACGGTTCCCGCGACGCCGTGTACGCCGCGATGGCAATCATGTCATCGAGGGTGAGCTTCTCCACGGCCGCCGTCATGAGCGCTGCCCACGGTCCCTTGCGCGCGCCGTGCTTCAGGTCCCATAACTGCCGCACCGTGTAGCTCGGTGATCGCCCCGCCAGCGGCGGCACGGGGCCAAGGCCCTTCAGGTCGGCGCCGTGGCAGACGCCGCACGCGACGGTGCGCCCGTTGCCGCCGGTCCTCACCAGCACCTCGCCCGCCTTGACGCTGCCGACGGGCACGTAAGCCACGAAGCCCGACGCGCCGTCCCTGAGCTCGGTACGGGCGATGTCCTCCGGCATCTCGATGATCCGCTGCCCGAGCGGCTCGGTGCCCGACGTCGGCACGTGCATCCAGCCCGCGATGCGCGTTCGAGGGACCTCGCGCGCCTCGACGATCCGGATCCACTCGCGATACGGAAACGAGGCGAAGTACTCCGCCGCGGTGCGAATCTCCTCGTCCGTCGCCGCCTTCGCGTCCGCAATCATCGCGTTGGGCGGCCCCATCTTCGGCTCGCTGCTCTTACGTACGCCGCTCTTGAAGTCGGCCATCTGCTGAAAAATGTAGGCCGCCGGCAGGCCCGCGAGCGAGGCATTCTCCGGACGCCCCTGCCCGTTCGTCAGGTGACAGAAGCCGCAGGCACGCATCTCGGGCTTGCGCCCGTGTGCCACGGACGTCGGCATGGGCGGATGAGCATCCGGGTGCCAGTCGGGTGGGTTGAACGCGTCCCGGGTCTCCGCCACTGTGAACGACCGGTCGCTACCCGGCACGCGCCGTGGCGTGGAATCAGGCGCCGCGGGAGCGGCCGGTGCCGACCCGGACGGAGGCGGTGCGTTCACGGTGAACGCCCACGGCGGCGGCACGGGGGTTTGCGCCTGTGCCCACAGGGTGGCGGAGGCGCACAGCAGGACGATTGGGAGGAGGCGCATCAGGGTTCTGGGGTTCTGAGGTTCTGGGGTTCTGGGGTTCTTGAGGTTCTCGAGGTTCTCCCGACGCCGTCTACCCGCTACTCCGCGACGACCGGTGCCACGCAGTCGCGCTCGGGATCCGCGACGATGGGCATCCAGCGGGAGAAATCTGGCGCTGCGGCCAGCATCATCACGGGAGAGAGCGCCTCCGGCGTGAACGGCGAGCCGGCCGGAGAGGTCACGCGCGCGGCCAGGGCCTGGCGAAATGCCACGAACTCGGGCATGTCGAAGAGCACGAAGTAGAGCTGGCGCGTCGATCCCGGTTGGGACTCGCGGCGGTAGCCCATGCAGCGCGGGCTCAGCCGCGCGCGGTCGAGCCCGGTCTCGCGCGCGATGGCCACCAGGTCGTCAACCGGCACCGGGGCGCCGGCGAGCTCGCTCGCCAGCACGAGGGCAATGCCGGGCATGTTCGGCGTGCTCAACGACTCCCCCGCCCGCGAGAAGACCTGGCGAAACAGGCGGAGCGGCAGCTCGGCTGGAGGCGCAAGCGCAAGTACGGGCCGATCCCCCTCGGCGCCGGGATCGGGTGTGAGTGTCCAGGAACCCAGGTGCTCGGCGCGCACCGTGTACGGCTCGGCCCTGGTCACGTCGAGCGAGCGCATGAAGAGATACGCCACACCGGCCAGCAGGGCGAGGATGACGGCGACCTTGACGAGGGGGGACGTGCGGCGGGACCCGGGCATGCACCGCTATTGTATCGGCGCCTCGATCCCACCCCTCGGCTCGTCCCTCCTGACGTGATCGCCCCCTTTCGACACCAACCTTGTAGCCGCCGCGCCCGTCCAACCGCCAGCCATGACCGCCCTCGCCGCCGCGATTCGGCAATTCCGCCTGCACCCCACCTTCGCACTGGTCACCGTCCTCGTGCTCGGGCTCGGAACCGGTGCCGCGACGACGGTGTTCAGCGTCGTCGACTCGGTGGTCCTCAGACCGCTGCCCTATCGGGCGCCGGATCGGCTGGTCGCTATCTGGGACACCAATGTGGCGCAGGCTCTCAGCCACGACCCCATCTCGCCGGTGAACTTCATGGACCAGCGGGCGCTGCCGGTGTTCGAGGACGCGGCCGCGTGGTGGCGCCCCGGGATCAACCTCACCGACCCCGGCAAGGATCCGGTGCGCGTGAACACCATCGAGGTGAGCGGGAACCTTTTCGAGGTCCTCGGCATTGGGCCACAGGTCGGCGAAGGCTTCCCTGCGGATGGGCGGCTCTTCGCACGGGGCGAGCTCATCGCCGTGATCAGCGATCGGCTCTGGCGCTCGCGCTACGACGCCGACCCTGCCATCGTCGGCCGTCCGCTGCTCTTCAACGGCGACGCCTATACGGTGGTCGGTGTCATGCCGCCGAAGTTCCACTACCCGGACGACGTGGATGTGTGGCAGCGGCTGAGGTGGGACATGACCCAGCACAGCCGGCAGGCGCACTTCATGGAGGCGGTCGCGCGGCTGAAGGTCGGCACCACCATCGAGCAGGCCCAGGCGGCCATCGACGCCTTGTGGACTCGCCTCGAAGCCGAGTTCGGCGACTCGGCGAACAGCCCGGGGAAGGGCTGGGGGTCGAGGCTCGTTCCCCTCCTTGACCAGGAGCTTGGCTACTACCGCCCCGCCCTGATGGTGCTCTTCGGCGCCGTGGGGCTGCTGCTCCTGATCGGCGTCCTGAACGTGGCGTCGCTGCTGCTCACGCGCGCGCTGTCTCGCGAGCGCGAAATGGCGGTCCGGGTGGCCATTGGTGCGTCCCCGCGGCATCTGGTCAAGCAGCTGATGGCCGAGAGCCTGGTGCTTTCCGCCGCCGGGGCCGCGCTGGGCGTGCTCGCGGCCGCCGTCACCCTGCCTCTGATCGTCCGCGTGATGCCGGTGGAGATCCCGCGGCTGGACGAGGCCGGCGTGGACCCGCGGGCCCTCGCCCTGGGGCTGCTCGTCGTCGCGGTGACCACCGTGT
>CAZLBU010000166.1:0-6625 GCA_964557815.1 uncultured Bifidobacteriaceae bacterium
GGAAGTACCGCGACGGGATGGCAATCCCCTTCCGGCTCACCGCATCCGGCGTGTAGCCGGAGGTGAAGAGGACGCGCGCCTCCGGGTGGGCGGACCGCATCTGCTCGGCGAGCGCGTGGCCGCCCAGAACCGGCATCACGACGTCGGTCATCAGCAGGTGAATGGGCTTCGGCGTCGCCTGGGCCCGCTCCAGCGCCTCGGCGCCGTTCGTGGCGGCGATCACGTCGTATCCCGCCGCGTTCAGCACGGCCTCGGTGAACACGCGCACGGCATCGTCGTCCTCGACGACGAGGATGGTTTCGCTGCCGGCGGGCGCGTCGGCGGGGCCTTCGTTTCGGGCGGCCGCAAGGGGGAGGGCCACCGTCGGCAGGTAGAGCTTGAACGTGCTGCCGTGGCCGGGCTCGCTGTAGACGGCGAGGTGGCCGCCGCTCTGCACCACGAAGTTCTGGACCATCGCGAGCCCCAGGCCCGTGCCACGCCCGCTGCCCTTGGTGGTGAAGAACGGCTCGAAGACCCGCGCGCGCGTGGCGGCGTCCATGCCGACGCCCGTGTCGGTGACAGCCAGCAGCACGTACTGGCCGGGGGGCACCTCGCGCGGGCCCACGCCGTGCGCCGAGTGGAACTCGACGTTGGCGGTCTCGATCGTGATCGCGCCGCCCAGCGGCATCGCGTCCCGCGCGTTGATCACCAGGTTGAAGAGGACCTGGTCGAGCTGCGAGCGGTTCGCCATCACGTTCTGGAGGTCCGGGGCCAGGCGGGTCTCGATTCGCACGTCCTCGCCGATGATGCGCGTGAGCGTGGCCACCGTGGCCTCGACCACCTCGCTCAGGTCCAGCACCTGCGGCTCGGCCATCGACTTGCGGCTGAACGCCATGAGCTGGCGCGTGAGCTCCGCCGCACGTTCCCCGGCCTTGTGAATCTCCTCGACCAGGGCCCGCACGGGGCTGTCGCCGGGCAGCTGTAGCCGTCGATGACGGCGAGCATGTTGTTGAAGTCGTGCGCCACCCCGCCCGCGAGCCGGCCGACGGCCTCCATCTTCGCCGACTGGCGCAGGTGCGATTCGAGGCGGCGCGTCTCGGTGACGTCGTGCGCGATGCCGGCCAGCGCCACGATCTCGCCCTCCCGCCCGCGCACGGGCGACAGGCTGAGCGACACGGTGATCGCGGAGCCGTCCTTCCTCCGGTGCTCGGCGTCGAAGGCGGGGATGCGCTCGCCGGCGCGCACCCGTTCCAGCAGGTACTTGCGGTCGGGGTCGCGCTCGGCCGGCACGAGCACCGAGACGTCCTGGCCGACGATCTCGTGCGCGGCGTAGCCGTACAGGCGCTCCGCGCCCGGGTTCCACGACAGGAGCGTGCCCTGCAGCGTCATGGTCACGATGGCGTCGTCGGAGCCCTCGACGAGTGAGCCGAGGCGGAAGCGCTCCTCGCGCTCGCGATTGAGCTCCGCGGTCAACTGGGCACGCCGGATGGCGAGGCCCAGGGTCGTCGCCAGGCTGGACAGGACGGGCACGATGGCGGTGCCCAGCGCCCCGCGCGTGCGGCTGTACACGCCAAGCACGCCAAACGGGCGGGCCGGGTCTCCGATGAGCGCGGCGGCGGCCGCCCTGAACCCCTGGGCGGCAAAGATGGGCGGTTCCTCCGGCCGATCGCGCAGGTCGTCGATGATGGCGACGTGGCCGGGGTTCTCGAGCACGCCCGGTCCATGCCAGGCGCTGCCGGGCGCGAGGTCGCGGACGCCGGGAGGCTCGGCCCACCCGAGGCTGGCCCGGGCCGTGGACAGGCGGTTGCCGACCGTCCGCTCGAGCACCAGCGCGGCGTCGGCGCGCGTGCCCTCGACGGCCAGGCGCGCCGCCTCCTGCACGAGATTGTCGATGGAATGGTCCTGCCAGAGGTAACGGCCGAACTGGGCGACGGCCTCGATCTGGCGCTCGGGAGACACGGCGACGCCATCCTACTTTCTCTTTGGTGCGCGGGTGCGGCGAAACTTTATACTTTCCCACGGATGCCTGCCGTCGCACTCAGCACCGCCCCTCCACGCGTCACCCTGCTCAGCGCCCCCCAGGCGCCCTACGACGGGGCCATCGCGGCCGCGCGCACGTGCTATTCCCCGCGCGTCATCGCGCGCGAGGAGGTCACCGACAGACAGCGGGACTCCATCGGGCCCCTGACCTTCGAAGGCGGCCACCACACGGTCTTCCAGCACGCGCACTTCGAGTTCGGGCTCGAGAACGTCTCGCGGCAGTTCGTGTGGAGCATCCTCCATGCCTACCCCTTCTACAACTCCGAGCAGTCCAGCCAGCGCTACGTGAAGCTGAACGAGCCGCGCGCCTTCGTGCCGCCGCTCGAGGGCGAGGCGCGCGACGTCTACGAGCAGGCCGTCCTCCGCGCATGGGACGCCTACGCCGAGCTCTCATCGCTGCTCAAGGACGATGCGTGGGCCATCCTGAAGGACCTGCGGTACGTGCGGCCCACCAACACGCCGGCGCGGCTGAAGGCCGTGGAGCGCGAGGCGGAGAAGAAGGCCATCGAGACGGCGCGATACGTGATCCCGATCGGCGCCTTCACGTCGATGGTGCACACCGTCTCCGGGCTGGTGCTGCACCGCCTGCACCGGATGGCGAACGCGGGCGACACCCCCTACGAAGCGCAGATGGTGATTGGGGCCATGGTCGACCTCGTGAAGGAGGCCGACCCGATGTTCTTCGAGAAGGTGGGCCTCACCACGCTGGGCCATGACCTGCTGCCCGAGTCGGCGATTCCGCGGCCGACGTCCTCGGGCGATGCGTTCGCCCGGGAGTTCGATCGGCGGCTGGGGAACCGCGTGTCGCGGCTGCGTGACTGGTCGGCCGGCGCCGAGCGGGTGGTGGCCGACGCCGTCCGCGCGACCTTCGGCCTGACCACCGCCGAGATGCACGACGCCGAGGCCATCGACCGCGTGATGAACCCGGCGCGGAATCCCTACCGCATCGACATGCTGAACGTGTCGCATCACTCCCCGCTGATGCGCGCGCTCAACCATCCCTCGTACGTCTTCGAGAAGCGCCTGAGCCACACGGCCGACTCGCAGGACCAGCGGCATCGCATGGTGCCGGCCTCGCGGCCGATGATGACGTTTGCCGACACCGTGGAGCCGGACGTGATTGCGCCGCGGCTGATCCGGCAGAACCAGGCGGCCCGCGCCGTCTTCGACCGCGCGGTGAAGGACGCCTGGGCCTCGAAGAACCGGCTGCTCGCGCTCGGCGTGCCGCTGGAGTTCGCGCTCTACCTGCTGCCCAACGCGAAGGCGCTGCGGATGGTCGAATCCGGATCGTTCATCTCACTGCAGCACAAGTGGACGCTGCGCACCTGCTTCAACGCGCAGGAGGAAATCTACCTGGCGTCGATGGACGAGATTTCGCAGGTGCAGGCCGTCCACCCGCAGCTCGGCAAGTTCCTCGGCCCGCCCTGCGTGCTCCGCAACCGGATCGTCTCGCCCCGGTGCACCGAGGGCACGCATTTCTGCGGCGTCCCGGTGTGGCAGTCCTTCCCCAACGCCCAACGCCGATTGTGAGGACGCAGATTACGCAGATTACGCAGATTACACAGAGCCCGAGAACCTGAGAACCCCAGAACCCCAGAACCCCAGAACCCAAGCCCCAAGACCCAGACCCCAAGTCCCACGACCCACGACCGTGCCCCTCGCCTGGCTCGCCCACCTCTACACCGCCCTTGGCGCCGCGTTGGCCCTCTACGCTACGCTTGCCATCTTCGACGGCGCGTTCAAGGCCGCCATCGTGGCGCTGGCGGCGGCCGTGGCCGTGGATGGCACCGACGGCTGGCTGGCACGCGCCCTTCGCGTGAAGGAGGTGCTGCCCGGCTTCGATGGCGCGCGCCTCGACGACATCGTGGACTACCTCACCTACACCTTCGTTCCCGTGCTGCTGATCATCGAGGCCGGGCTCCTGCCGGCGGGGTGGGAACTGTGGGTGGGCGGCGTCGTGCTGGTGGCGAGCGCGTACGGCTTCGCGCAGGCGGACGCCAAGATCAGGACGACGGATCACTTCTTCACCGGCTTCCCGTCGTACTGGAACGTCGTGGCGATGTACATGTACGCGTTGCGGTGGCCGGCCGTTGTGAACGCGGCGGTGCTGCTCGTGCTGGCCGTGCTGGTCTTCGTGCCCATCCGCTACGTCTACCCGTCACGGACCGTGGCCCTGCGCGTGCCGACGCTGGTCCTGGTGGCCGCGTGGGGGGCGCTGGGCGTGTTCATCATCTGGCGGCTGCCCGCCACCGACGGGCCGTGGATCATGCTCTCGCTGGCGTTTCCCGTCTATTACGCGGTGCTGTCGCTCTGGCTCCACGGCCGGGACACGGGCTAAGATCGAAGGCTTGTGTCACCGCTCGCCATCATCTTCCTGACGGTCTTCATCGACCTGCTCGGCTTCGGCATCATCATCCCGCTGCTGCCGTTCTACGCCGAGTCGTTCGGCGCCAACGCCTTCGTGGTGGGCCTGCTGAGCACCAGCTTCTCGCTGATGCAGTTCCTGTTCTCGCCCGTCTGGGGCCGGTTGTCCGATCGCATCGGCCGCCGCCCCATCATCCTGCTGGGGCTGGCCGGATCGTGCGCCTCTTACCTGGTGCTCGCCGTCGCCTCGTCGCTGGCCGTCGTGTTCCTGGCGCGCATCGTCGGCGGGATCGCGGGCGCCAACATCCCGACCGCGCAGGCGTACATCGCGGACGTCACGACGCCGGAGAACCGCGCGAAGGGGATGGGCCTGGTGGGGGCGGCCTTCGGGCTGGGGTTCATCTTCGGGCCGGCCATCGGGGGCATCCTCAGCCACTTCGGGCCGTCGGCGCCGATGTGGGTGGCCTCCGCGCTCTGCGGCGCGAACCTCGTGGCGGCGTACTTCCTCCTGCCCGAGTCGCGCTCCGTCGACAGCACGCGCAGGACCCTCGGCCGCATGGAGGCGCTGCACCGGGCCATGGCCGACCGCCGGCTCATCCTCCTGCTGGCGCTGTACTTCATCGTCACGGCGGCCTTTTCGGGCTTCGAGGCGACGTTCGCGCTCTTCAGCGAGCGGCGCTTCGGCTTCACGGTGGCGACCATCGGCTACCTGTTCGCGTTCATCGGCGGCACGCTGGCCCTCGTCCAGGGCGTGCTGGTGGGACGCGTCGTGAAGCGCGTGGGCGAGGCGCGGCTCATCCCGGTCGCCATCGCGGTCATCGGCATCGGCATCGGCCTCATCCCGTTCGCGTGGACGCTGCCCGCGCTGCTGGCGGCCGTGGCCACGCTGGCCGTGGGCATGGGCTTCAACGGTCCCGCGCTGTCGGCGATGGTCTCGCGCCTGACGCACGCGGACGATCAAGGCGGCATGCTCGGCCTGGCCTCGTCGCTCGCCAGCCTGGGCCGCGTCGTCGGCCCGGCCTGGGGCGGGTTCCTGTTCGACGCCTGGGGCATGACGACCCCCTACCTGAGCGCCGCGGCCTTCATGTTCGTCGCCGTCGGCGTGGCCGTCGCCTCGCTGCACTCCGCGCCGCCACTCCACGCCGATCCTCGAACCTGAGAACCCGAGAACCGTGAACTGTCTGCCGCTTCACGCCGCCAACCCCGGGCCCTACACGGGCGCCGGCAACTGGACGTACCTCGCCCCGGGTGCCGAGCCGTTGCTTATCGACGCGGGCGTGGGGAACCAGGAGCATCTGGATGCGATTGCGGCCGCCGCGCCGAACGGTCCCGCGCGCGTCGTCGTGTCGCACGCCCATCCGGATCACGCGTCGGGCGCGCCAGCGGTGGCGGCGCGATGGCCTTCGGCGACGTTCGCCAAGTTTCCGTGGCCGGAGGAGGACGCGCGCGTCGGCGTCCGATGGGCGCCGCTCGCGGATGGCGCTCGCATCTCCACGGGTGAAGGCGACATCGAGGTCGTGCACACGCCCGGCCACGCGCCGGACCACGTCGTGCTGTGGCATGCGGCGTCGCGGACGCTCTTCGGGGCCGACCTGCTGCGGGTGGGGAACACCGTGGCGATTCCCGCCTCGAAAGGCGGTGACCTGGCCGCCTACCTCCGCTCGCTGAAACGTGTCCAGGCGCTGGCACCCGCGCGCGTCCTCCCCGCGCACGGCCCCGTCATCGAGGACCCCGCGGCGCTCATCGAGCACTACCTGATGCACCGCCATCACCGCGAGGTGCAGGTCCTCACGGCGCTCGAGGGTGGCGTCGACACACTGGACGCCATCGTCGCGCGCATCTACGCCGGCCTGGACCCGCGCCTCATGCGGCTGGCGAGGGAGAACGTGCTGGCGCACCTGGTGAAGCTGGAGCACGACGGCCTCGCCCGCCGCGAAGGCCCGCGGTGGCAGCTGGTGACGTAGACTTCAGGTTCTCGGGTTCTCAGGTTCTCGGGTTCTGGGTTCTCGGGTTCTGGGTTCTGAGGTTCGTGCAGGCTGGAGCGGCGATGCCTTCCCGGCGCAGACTCCCGTCCCGATAGCGACTCCCGACTCCAGACTCCCGACGTAGCGACGCGAGGAACGACGGCCCGCTCGGCGTCGACTGTGCCGGCGGTCAGGGGACCGAGACGGTGAGCGTGTCCGACAGCACGCCCGGTCCGAATTCGTTGACGCCCCGCACGCGCACGAAGTACGTGCCGGCG
>CAZLBU010000167.1:0-4774 GCA_964557815.1 uncultured Bifidobacteriaceae bacterium
CCCTACGATGTCGTCAGCACCGACGAAGCGCGCGCGCTGGCGGCCGGCAACCCCCTGAGCTTCCTCCACGTCTCCCGCCCGGAAATCGACCTGCCGCCCGGCGCCGATCCGCACGGCTCGGAAGTCTACGCTCGTGCCGCGGCGAATTTCGCGGCGTTGAAGCAGGCCGCACCACTGGTGATGGAGGAGGCCCCGAGCTTCTACGTCTACCGCCTCCACATGGGCGCGCACGTCCAGGCCGGCATCGCGGCGTGCTTCTCGGTGGACGAGTACGACCGCAACCTCATTCGCAAGCACGAGAAGACGCGCCCCGACAAGGAGGACGACCGCACCCGGCACATGCTGGCCATCGAGGCGCAGACCGGGCCCGTCTTCCTCACCTACAAGGCCTCGCCGGCCATCGATGCCGCGGTCACCCGAGTCGTCACGGCGGACCCTCTGTTCGACTTCACCGCGCCGGACGACGTCCGGCACGTGGTGTGGCGTGTCCCCGAATCCGAGCACGCCGCCATCGCCGACGGCTTCGCCGCCGTGCCGGTGCTCTACATCGCCGATGGTCACCACCGCGCGGCCAGCGCGGCGCGCGCCAGGCAGGCGCGAGCGAAGGACGGTCCCGGCGAATGGGACCGCGTGATGGCCGTGGCCTTCCCCGACGACCAGGTGCAGGTTCTGCCCTACAACCGCGTCGTCCGAGATCTCCACGGGCGCGGGCCAGAGGCGTTCCTCCAGGCCCTGGGCTCGAGGCTCACCGTGCGTGAAGGCGGCGCTCCTTCGCCGGAGCGAAAGGGGCTCATCGCGATGCGGCTGGCGGGACGCTGGTACACCCTCGACATGGCGCGGTCCGGTGAAGGCGCCGCGTCCGCCCTCGACGTGGATGTCCTCGAGCGCGAGGTGCTGGGGCCCCTGCTCGGGATTGCGGACGTGCGTACCGACAAGCGCATCGAGTTCGTGGGCGGCATCCGCGGCACCGACGAACTCGAGCGCCTGGTGGGCTCCGGCGCGTTCGCCGTTGCCTTCTCGATGTATTCCGTGTCGCTGGACGACCTGATGCGCATCGCCGACGCCGGCGGCATCATGCCGCCCAAGTCCACGTGGTTCGAGCCGAAGCTCCGCGACGGCCTCCTTTCCCACGTGATTGCCTGAGCAGGGGAGTCCGATGACAGTGCTGGTCGCCGACAAGTTCGAACAATCCGGCCTCGACGGCCTGAAGGCCTCGGGGTGCGAGGTGTTGTATCAGCCCGACCTGTCAGGCGACACGCTGGCCGAGGCGCTGCGATCGACGAGGGCCTCGGTGCTGGTCGTCCGCTCCACCCAGGTCACCGAGGCCGCGCTCGACGCCGGCGCCCTCTCGCTGATTGTCCGGGCGGGCGCGGGCGTGAACACCATCGACCTGGCTGGCGCCTCCAGGCGCGGTATCTACGTGTCGAACTGTCCGGGGAAGAACGCGGTGGCGGTGGCCGAGCTCACCATGGGCCTGCTGCTCGCCCTCGATCGGCGCATTCCCGACAACGTCGCCGACCTTCGCGCAGGCATGTGGAACAAGAAGGAGTATTCGAAGGCCAGGGGGCTGTACGGCCGCACCCTGGGGCTGCTGGGGTTCGGCAATATCGGGCAGGCGGTCGCGCGCCGGGCGCGCGCGTTCGGGATGCCGGTGCTGGTCTGGAGCCGACGGCTCGCCGGCGATGCCGAGGCCCGTCGCCAGGCGGTTGAGACCCACGACGTGGAGGCCGTGGCGACCGCCGCCGAACTCGTCGCGCGCGCCGATGTCGTCAGCGTGCACCTGGCCCTTGGGAAAGACACGCGCGGGTTCGTCGATGCCGATCTGCTGGCCCATGCGCGGCCGGGGACTTTCTTCATCAACACCGCGCGCGGCGAGGTCGTGGACGCGGCCGCCCTCGAGGCCGCGGTGAAGGAGAAGGGGCTTCGCGTGGGCCTTGACGTGTTCGCCGCTGAGCCATCCTCCGCGACCGGCTCGTTTGCCGATCCGCTCGCGGCGCTGCCCGGGGTGTACGGCACGCACCATATCGGCGCCTCCACCGATCAGGCCCAAGAGGCTATCGCCGCCGAAACCGTGCGCATCGTGCGCACGTTCCGGGACACCGGGCGGGTGCCCAACGTGGTGAACCTCGCGAAGCAGACGCCCGCCACGCACATGCTCGTCGTGCGCCATCGCGATCGCCCCGGCGTGCTGGCGCACGTGCTCGGCCAGCTCAGGGCCGCGCACCTGAACGTGCAGGAAATGGAGAACATCATCTTCGAGGGCGCCCAGGCTGCGGTGGCGCGCATCAATCTCGACGGGCCGCCGCCGGAGGCCACGCTCGGCGCGATTCGCACGGGCCACGACGACATCCTGGACCTCCAGGTGGTCGCACTGACCTGAACCGGATGGCACCGGCGCGTTAGAATAGGAGGTTCACAGGTACTCATCCATGTCCAAGACAGCTGTTCATCGCGTGTTCAATTTCTCTGCCGGTCCCGCCGTGCTGCCGCTCCCCGTGCTCGAAGAGGCGCAGCGCGACCTCGTGTCGCTTCCCGGCGTCGGGATGTCGATCCTCGAGATCAGCCACCGTTCCAGGACCTTCGAGGACATCCTCGCGCGCACCGAGGCGGACGTGAGGGCCCTCGCCAGCATTCCGTCGAACTACAAGGTGCTCTTCCTGCAGGGCGGCGCGTCGCTGCAGTTCTCGGTGGTCCCCCTCAACCTGAAGGTCGAAAGCCAGCCCGCCGACTACATCATCACCGGTGGCTGGTCACAGAAGGCGCTGAAGGAAGCCAAGCGCGTGGGGCCGGTCAACATCGCCGGCTCCACCGAGAGCGAGAGCTTCTCCCGCATTCCGCGGCAGGACGAGCTGACACTCGATCCGAACGCGGCCTACGTGCACATCACGACGAACAACACGCTGTTCGGCACGGAGTGGAAGGCGGAGCCCGCGGTCGGCGCCGTCGCGCTCGTCGCCGACACCTCGTCCGACATGTTCAGCCGGCCGATCGACGTCTCGAAATACGGCCTCATCTACGCAGGCGCGCAGAAGAACCTGGGGCCGTCCGGCGTCACGCTGGTCCTCATCCGCGAGGACCTGCTGGCGCGCTCGTCGAAGTCGCTGCACACGATGCTCAACTATGCCGTGCACGCCGAGAACGGCTCGATGTACAACACGCCGCCCTGCTTCGGCATCTACCTGATGGGGCTGGTGATGAAGTGGGCGCTGGCCCAGGGGGGGCTGGATGCCATGGCTGCGCGCAACGCCCGCAAGGCCGGCAAGCTCTACGCCGAGATCGACCTCAGCGGCTTCTACGCCGGGACCGCCGACAAGGAGAGCCGCTCGATGATGAACGTCACCTTCCGGCTCCCCTCCGAGGAGCTCGAGAAGAAGTTCGTGAAGGAAGCCACCGCCGCCGGGCTCGACGGCCTCAAGGGGCACCGCTCGGTGGGCGGCATCCGTGCGTCCCTCTACAACGCCTTCCCCGAGGAAGGCGTCGACGCGCTCGTTGAGTTCATGCAGGCCTTCGAAGCGAAGAACGGCTAGGCGTCAGCTTTCCCTCGAGCGGCGATACCGTCCCCCACGCCGGCGGCCGCCTCGGCGGCGCCGGCGGCGCGGCGCCTCGCCTGTTCCTGCCGCGCCATCTCCCTCGCCCGCTGGCGCTGGCTGCGCGCCCAGAGCCTCGATGAAACCGCGCCAGTGCTCCACGATCTCGGGCGCGTGGCCGTGTATCTCGAGCCAGGTCAGCGCGTCCTGGAAGGGCCCCCGGTGCATCAGCGCCCGCTTCGCCCGCGCCGACGATTCGAGATCGCGCAGCCGTCCCTGGAGCGCGAGCACCTGGCGCAACCGCTCCGAGTCGCGCCGCGCGATTGGCAGGAGGCCGATCTTCAGCACGGGCGGCTTTGGCCTCCGCTCGCGGCGGTCGGTCGACCACGACCGGCCCCGCGGACGCCGCCGAGCGGCGATCTCCTCGTCGGGCTCGGCCTCTGCCGCATCAGCCTCGAGCTCGGCGTCGGTGAGCGGCTCATGGGCCCGGGGCATCACGCCGATGGGCAGCAGCAGCGACCCCAGGAGCAGCGGATTGGTCAGCAGGGCCGGCGTCTCGGTGAATCGTAGCCGGTAGGTGTCGAGCGCCTGCAGCGATTCCCAGAGCGGCTCGTGCACGGCCCGCCGTTGCAGCTCGGGCGTGACCGGCTCCAACAGCCCGTGCTCCGCCAACCCGCGGAAGGTCCGCTCCGCGGCGCCCGAGCGCAGGATCTTGTAGTACTCCTCGATCATCCGCGCCGGCGATGCCAGCGCCATCAGGTGCCTCTGCCGCCGAATCGCCTCGACAATGGGCGGATCGAGCGTGAAGTCGAGGCGCGAGGCGAACGAGACCGCGCGGAGCATCCGGACCGGGTCCTCCTCGAAGCGCTGGACGGGATCCCCGATCGAGCGGATGACGCGGCGGCGCAGGTCCTCGAGCCCTCCCACGTAGTCGATGATCGAAAACGTGGCGATGTCGTAGAAGAGCGCGTTGATGGTGAAGTCCCGCCGGAAGGCATCCTCTTCCGGGGTGCCGAAGGTGTTGTCGTGGCGGCCCACGCTGTCGGGCGATCCCGGTTCCCTGGGCGGTTCCGCGGTGGGCAAGTCTGGCTGTGCGGCCTGGTCGCTGCCCTCGACGCTCTCGTCCGCCGCCACGTGGCGCCGGAAGGTCGCGACCTCGATGGTCTTGGTGCCGAAACGCACGTGAGCGAGGCGGAACCGGCGGCCGATGATCCAGCAGTTCCGGAACAGCTTCTTGATCTGGTATG
>CAZLBU010000167.1:4784-5316 GCA_964557815.1 uncultured Bifidobacteriaceae bacterium
CAGGTCGCGCACGCCGCCGCCCACCAGGTACGCCGTGTAATTGAAGTCGCGGAGGCGATACAGGACCTTGAGCGCGTCCGGGTCGATACCTCGGCGGGAAATCGGGTGCTCGGCGCGGGGCACGATCACGGGAGCGGCCATGCAGCCCGTCATTGTACCAGCGTGCTACGATGCCCCTCTGGACCCCGTGGTGAAATCCCTCGTCTTCCTGCGGCAGGCGGCGCTTGGCACGGTGCTTCCCATGGCGGCCCTGCTCGTCACGGCCGGGCCGGCCCTGGCAAGCCGGGCGGACCTGGCTCGGGCCCTGGCGCTCTACAACGAGCGGAAGTTCGACCAGGCCATCGAGGCGGCCACCGCTGCCCGGAAGACTCCTGACACGCAGGATGCGGCCGCCGTGGTCCTGGCGCGCGCGCACCTCGAACGCTACCGTGAGGGCGTGGACCCGGCCGATCTGGGTGCCGCGCGCGAGGCGCTGGGGGCCGTCCGGACCGGGGTGCTCGAGCCCCGCGTCCGCATCGAGTACCTGCTGGCC
>CAZLBU010000167.1:5326-6547 GCA_964557815.1 uncultured Bifidobacteriaceae bacterium
GACGAGTTCGGCGCCGCCGCGGCCCTGTTCGCCAGTGGCGTGGCCCCGGCCAGGGAAGCGGATCCCGCCCTGGGCGAAGCCATGCTCGACTGGTGGGGCAGCGCCATGGAGCGGCAGGCCGACCTGAGCGCTCCCGAGCGGCGGAAGGACCTGTTCTCGGCCCTGGTGAAGGACATGCGCCTCGAGTTGTCCCGGAACCCCGAGTCGGCGGCGGCTTCCTACTGGATTGCCGCCGGGCTCCGCGGGTCGGGCGATTCGCTGGCGGCCTGGGAGGCGGCCACGGCCGGCTGGGTGCGGGCGCGGCTGGCCGGTTCACGATCGGCGGCCCTTCGTGCCGATCTCGACAAGCTCGTGCTGCAGGGCATCATCCCCGATCGCGTGCGCACCCTGCAGGCCGCCGAGCGCGCCGCCACGGCGTCGCAGCTCAGAGCCGACTGGGAGCTCGTGAAACAGCGCTGGCGCTGATCCAGCGACGGCTAGGCCTTCGCGTCTTTCCAGTTCGCCCCGATTCCCACGTCCACGTCCAGCGGCACCCGCAGTGGCACGGCCGCCGCCATGGTCGCCTTCACGAGCGCGGCCACTTCGGAGGACTCGCCTTCGGGCGCCTCGAACAGCAGCTCGTCGTGCACGGTCAGGATCATCCGCGTGCGCGGGTGGGCCCGCGCGAGGGCCCCGTCCACGTCGATCATCGCCCGCTTCAGGATGTCTGCCGCCGTGCCCTGGATGGGCATGTTCACGGCGACGCGCTCGGCCGCCGCGCGGATCTGCCCGTTGCGGCTGGTCACCTCAGGCACGGCCCGCCGCCGCCCGAACATCGTCTTCACGACGCCGGTGCGGCGGGCATCCTCGAGCGTCTGGTCGATGAACCCGCGGACGCGCGGGAAGCCGGTGAAGTAGGCGTCGATGAACTGCTGTGCCGCCGCCTGCGGCACGCCGATGTCCTTCGCCAGCGTGAAAGCCGTCTTGCCGTAGAGCAGGGCGTAGTTGATGATCTTCGCCCGCCGGCGGAGCTCGTGCGGGTCGAGCGTGGTGTCCGGCCCGAACACCTTCAGTGCCGTCTGGTCGTGGATATCCTCGCCGCGCTCGAACGCCGCGATCAGCGACTCGTCGCCGGAGAGGTGCGCCAGCACGCGCAGCTCGATCTGCGAGTAGTCGGCCGAGACGAGCACGAAGCCGGGCTCGGCGACGAACGCGCGCCGGATCTCGCGGCCGATCTCGGTG
>CAZLBU010000168.1:0-6496 GCA_964557815.1 uncultured Bifidobacteriaceae bacterium
CTCGCCAACGACCTCGCGGAGGGCGTGCTCCTGCGCCAGCAGGGCCCGCACCTGTCGCTGTACCAGCCCACGCACCGCCGCCGCCCCGAGAACCAGCAGGATCCCATCCGTTACCGGAACCTCGTGAGGTCGCTCGAGGACTCGCTCCGGCACGTGCACCCGGCGGACGGCGTGCGCGAGCTGATCGCGCCCTTTCAGGATCTGGTGGACGACTGGTCCTTCTGGAATCACGCGGAGCACGGACTGGCCGTCCTCGGCGCGCGGGGGTTCTTCCGTGTGTACCGCCTTCTGCGCCCCGTGCCCGAGCGCGCGATCGTCGCGGACAGCTTCCACCTGAAGCCGCTGCTCCGAATCGTGCAGTCGGCCGACCGGTTCCACGTGCTCGCGCTCAACCGCCAGGCGGCGAAGATGTTCGAGGGCAACCGCGACGCGTTGCGCGAAATCGAGATGGCCCCCGGCGCGCGGACGCTGGCCGAGGCGCTCGGGGACGAGCACACCGAGCCGCACTCCACGGTCGCCTCCTACGGCGGCCCCGGCGGCGGCGGGCTCGCGAAGCACCACGGCCACGGGTCGAGGAAGGACGAGGTCGGCATCGACACCGAGCGGTACTTCCGCGCGGTGGACCGCGTCGTGCTCGAGCACCACTCACGCCCGTCGGGGCTGCCGCTCGTGCTGGCGTCGCTCCCCGAGCACCAGTCGCCGTTCAGGGGTGTCAGCCAGAACCCGTTCCTCCTCGAGGAGGGACTGGCGGGCGATCCGTGGGCGCTCGAGGCCGACGATTTGCGGGCGCGCGCCTGGCGGCTCGTCGAGCCGCAGTACGCGGCGAAGCTGGCGGCGCACGCCGAGCGCTTCCATGCGGCCCGCGCGAAGGGCCTGGGCTCCGACGACCTGAAGGCCGTGGCCGCGGCCGCGCACGCGGGCCGCGTCGCGGCGCTGCTCGTCGAGGCGGAGTCGGTCGTGCCCGGGCGGATCGACGCTGAGAGCGGCGAGGTGCGTGCCGCGGAGCTCGCTCACCCCGAGGTGGACGATCTGCTGGACGACCTGGCGGAGCTGGTGATGCGCGCGAAGGGCGAGGTGGTCGTCGTGCCGGCCGACCGCATGCCGACGGGCACGGGGGTTGCGGCCGTCTACCGGTTCTGACGGCGGAGCGCGCGCGCCAGGTTCACGCCGCTCGAGATGACGCCGACGTGGCTGAAGGCCTGCGGGAAGTTGCCGAGGAACGCACCGCTGCCCGGGTCGATCCGCTCGGGCAGCAGGCCGAGGTGATTGGCCCGGCCGCACAGCGAATCGTAGAGGGTCGCGGCCTCGTCGAGCCGTCCCTGCCTGGCGAGGTTGTCCACGAGCCAGAAGCTGCAGAGCAGGAATGCGCCCTCGTGGCCCGGCAGGCCGTCGGGCGATTCGTCGGGAAGGTACCGGTAGAGCAGGCCGTGGCCCGCGCCCAGCCGCTCCCGGATCGCCGCTGTCGTCGCCACCATCCGTGGGTTGTCGGCGGCGATCACCCGCCGCAGCGGCAGGCACAACAGGCTGGCATCCAGCCCGCCGCCGCCAAGATGCTCGGTGAGGGACAGGCGTGAGGGATCCCATGCGTCCTCGAGGATGCGCCGCCGGACCTGCCCGGCAGCGGCCTGCCATGCGTGTCCGTCACCGGGAAGGTTGAACTCGGCGGCCATGCGCGCGCCACGCTCGAGGTCCGGATCTTCGCGCTCCGGCACCGGCACGGCGCCGTCGACGCCGTAGAGCACCCGCGGCCGATCGCTCTGCTCGAAGGCGTGCAGGGCCCATCGTGATCGCCGACCGCCGCACCAGCGCCCGCTGGGGCCCCTCGTACTCGATCTGCTCCGCCCATCGCTGCCACGCGCGCGTGGTGCCGGACAGCACGCGGTCGGCATCGGCGTCGACGCCGGTTGGCGGCGCGCCCCACTCCAGGGCGATGAAACACGACATCGCCCCGGCGGAGTTCCAGGCGCGTCTCGAGTCCCGCGATGGGCACGGTCGCCGAGAGGTGCAGGTCGGCGGCCTGGGACGGGACGCGGATGCGGAGGCCGTGCGTCCAGGGCGTGACGGTGGCGCCCCCCCGCGGCCGCAGGCGGACGTGCACCGCGACGTGCCCTTCGACGACGGCCAGCTTCCGCAGCAACATGCCGCGGCTCGCCGCCGCCTCGATCCGCAGGTCCGAGGCGTCGCCCAGCGCGAGCGCGTCGGTGAGCGCCAGCACGCCAGAAGCGCCCTGCATCTCGGTCACCAGCACGCCTGAATCGGTCTCGTATCGCTGGCGGGAGGCCCGCAGGCCCTCGATGGCCACGGCGAACTCGCCGCCGCGGCGCGTGTCCAGGAGTGCGCAGAAGAGCGGCGCGGAGTCGAAGCGCGGCGTGCAGAGCCACACGACCGATCCGTCGCGGGCCACCAGCGCCGCTGTCGTCCCGTCGCCGATGAGACCGTGGTCTTCAATGGGAAGGTACTCGTCGACGAAGCGGAGGGGCGCAAAGCCGGTCACGGGCCTCAGGATATCGTCCCCAAGACCTCAAGACCTCAAGCCCCAAGCCCCAAGCCCCAAGCCCCAAGCCCCAAGCCCCAAGCCCCCTCAGGCCCCTATCCGCCCCCGGCACTCGCCGAAGCCGATCCTGGTGGCGCCCTCGCGCGCGCAGAACGCGGTGAAGACCACCTCGTCGCCGTCCTCGAGGAAGGCACGTGACTCGCCGGTGGGCAGCGCCACCGGCTGGGCGCCGCGGCGCGTGAGCTCCAGCAGGCAGCCGAGCGAGTCGGGCGTCGGGCCGGAGACGGTGCCGCTGGCCACCAGATCGCCGGGGCGCAGGTTGCACCCGTTCGACGTGTGGTGCGCCACCATCTGCCCGATGGTCCAATACAGGCTCGCGGCACGCGTGCGCGCCAGCCTGACGGGCGCGTGGCTGCCCTCGCGCATGCGCGCGGTGGACAGCGTGGCCTCGATGGTGATGTCGAAGGCGCCGGCGGCGCGGTCGGCGGGCGTGTCGAGGTACGGCAGCGGCGCGGGATCGCCCTCCGGCCGCGGGGCCCGCGGCGCGCGGAATGGCGCGAGCGCGTCGAGCGTCACGACCCATGGCGAAACGGTGGTCGCGAAGCTCTTGCCCAGGAACGGCCCGAGCGGCTGGTACTCCCACGCCTGGATGTCGCGAGCGGACCAGTCGTTGACGAGGCAGAGGCCGAAGAGGTGATCCTCGGCTTCGGCCAGGGGGACGGGCGAGCCAAGCGCGTTCCCGCGGCCGATGAAGGCGCCGAGCTCGACCTCGTAGTCGAGCGACTGGCTGGGCCCCACCGTCGGCATCGCCGCGTCCGCCGCCCTGCGCTGGCCCGTCGGGCGCGGCACCGGCGTGCCGCTCGGCACGAGAGACGAGGCCCGGCCGTGGTACCCGATGGGCACCCACTTGTAGTTCGGCAACAGCGGGTTGTCGGGCCGGAACAGCAGGCCGACGTTCGTCGCGTGGTGGACCGAGGCGTAGAAGTCGGTGTAGTCGCCGACGTGGGCCGGCAGGTGCATGACCGCCTCGGCCTGCGGCACGAGCAGGCGCGAACGCAGGTCTGCGTCCACGGGCGCGGCGGCCTCGCGCTCGCGCAGCAGGAGGCTCAGCTGCACGCGCAGCGCCGTTGCGGCCGGGCGGCCGCGGGCCATCAGCGCGTTGAGCGCCGGCGCCTGGACGGCATCGATGGTGGCGCCGAGGCTGGCGTCGAGCATCCCCTCGCGCGCTGCCCTGGCGAGGTCCAGGATCTGGTCGCCGATGGCCACGCCGATGCGGGGCGGCTCGCCCTCGCGGCTGAAGACGCCGAACGGCAGGTTCTGGATGGGGAAGTCGTTGCCCGGCGCCTGCGCCGAGCCTACCCACGACCGCAGCCGCGGATCGAGCGTGTCGTTCACCATCAGCGCCCGCGCACGATGGGCCCGACTTCGTCCACCGGTTCCCGGAACGAGCACGAGCCGAAGCTGCGGAGGCTCGAGGCTCGCGTGTCCTCCAGGGCGTGATTGCCGATGACACGGCCGCGCCAGGCCACGCCGCTCGCGCCGAACGTCACCGCGTCCCTGTCGCGCTCCACGAGCAGGGCCTCGACGTCGCTGGCCGGCCACCCTGCGCGAACGGCCGCGGCGGCCAGCAGCACGTTCAGGTACCCGAACAGCGTCCCGACCGGCGCATCGGCCGCGTAGGTGAGGCGATAGTCGCCGCGCAGTGGATGGTGGAGGCCCGCGGTGCACTTGAAGGGCAGGCCCACTCGCACGGCGGCCGCGAGGAACCGCGCGAGCGCGGCGGGAGTGGGAATGCCGTCCGGCGTGACGCCGCCCGTGCGTACCTTGGCGATGAAGCCGTGGGCGGACACCAGGCGGAGAAGCGGCTCTGGATCGGCCAGCGGCACCTCGACGAACACGTCCACGCCCGGGAGGCGCTGCGAGGCGACGTGCCTGACCTCCGCGGCGCCGGCGGCCTTCACCTCCATGGCGTCCACGATGGCGCCGCGCGCGTGCGAGTTGAAGGCCACGATGCCGGGCAGCTCCGCGTCGAGATCGCCGATCACGGCGCTCAGCCGCCACTCGGGCGCGCCGGCAAACGGCGCGTGCACGGCCTTGAACTCGGCCAGCCGCGCGGCCGGCAGGACGAAACGGCCCAGCATCCACCGGTCCGCGCCCGCGCGCTCCTCCGCGTAGTGCGCGACCGCGTCGCCCATGGTGGCGCTCGTGGGCGGGAAGAGCCCGGCATAGTCCACGACCGAGCCCAGCAGGGTCCGCGCGCTCTCGGGCACCGGTGGCGCCAGGACGGTCACTTCAGCTCCTCGGGGAGCCACGACCGCGCGTAGGCCGCATCCTCGAACGGCAGTGCCGACACGGCCACGCGCATCGGACGGAAGCTGTCGAGCATCACGGCGAGCTCGTCGGTGTGCGTGGCGCCGATGGCGGCCTCCACCCGCCCGGGGTGCGGCCCGTGCGGGAGGCCGTCCGGATGGTGGGTGATGCTGCCGAACTCGATGCCCTTGCGGCTCATGAACTCCTTCGACACGTAGTAGAGCACCTCGTCCGACTCCACGTTGCTGTGGTTGTAGGGTACGACGATGGCCTCGGGGTGGAAATCGTACGGCCGCGGGCAGAACGAGCAGACGACGAAGCCGTCGCCCTCGAAGGTCTGGTGCACGGGCGGCGGCTGGTGCACGCGCCCGACGATGGGCTCGAAGTCGTGGATGCTGAACGCATACGGGTAGAAGTAGCCGTCCCAGCCCACCACGTCGAAGGGATGGTGTGCCATCAGCAGCTCGGTAAGGGCGTCGTACTGCTTGACGAGGATCGGGAACTCGCCGGTCTCGTCGCGCGGCTCCACGAACTGCGGGCGTCGGAGGTCGCGCTCCGAGAACGGCGCGCCCTCCTTCATCTGGCCGAACTCGGTGCGGTAGCGGCGCGGCGTGCGGACCATCCCGCGGCTCTCGATGACGAGCAGCGTGAGCGGGCCCGCGGCCGGGTCGAACACCAGCCGGTAGATGATGCCGCGCGGGATGACCAGGTAGTCCCCGTCCGTGAACGCGATGTTCCCGAACGGCGTCTCGAGCGTCCCCGCGCCTTTCGTGACGTAGAGGATTTCGTCGGCCTGCGCGTTGCGGAAGAAGTGCTTGTCCACGTGGTCGGCGTGGACCACCGCCATCGACACCTCGTCGTTGAAGAGGAGGAGCGTCCGGTGGAGCGTGGGGCTCCCACCCGCGGGCACCTGCCCCGTCCTGAAGTGGCGATGCCTGAGCTCGCGCGAGTCGGCCGCCACCCTGGGCACGCGCATCACCTCGCGCGTGGCGCGGACGACCGTGGGCGGGTGCACGTGGTACAGCAGCGACGAGCTGCCGCTGAAGCCGTGGTTCCCCATCAGCTCCTCGGCGTAGAGCCGTCCCCCGGGTGAGCGGAACGCGATGTGCCGCTTGCGCGGCAGCGATCCGAGGGCATGGTAAAAGGGCATTACAGGTTGCCTCTCCTCGCCTGCTCGCGCTCGATCGCCTCGAAGAGCGCCTTGAAGTTGCCCTTGCCGAAGCTGCGCGCGCCCTTGCGCTGGATGATCTCGTAGAAGAGCGTCGGCCGGTCCTGCACCGGCTTCGTGAAGATCTGCAGCATATACCCTTCGTCGTCCCGGTCCACGAGGATGCCGAGATCCTGGAGCGCGGCGACGTTCTCCTCGATGGGCCCGACCCGGGCGAGCAGGTCCTCGTAATAGGTGCCGGGCACGGTGAGGAACTCCACGCCCCGCGCCTGCATCGCCGAGACGGTGGCGACGATGTCGCTGGTGGCCAGCGCGATGTGCTGGACGCCGGGGCCGCCGTAGAACTCCAGGTACTCGTCGATCTGCGACTTCCGCCGCCCCGCGGCCGGCTCGTTGATCGGCAGCTTGATCCGCTCGTTGCCGTTCGACATCACCTTGGACATCAGCGCCGAGTACTCGGTGGAGATGTCCTTGTCGTCGAACGAGACCAGGTTGCGGAAGCCCATCACGCGCTCGTAGAAGGC
>CAZLBU010000169.1:0-6494 GCA_964557815.1 uncultured Bifidobacteriaceae bacterium
ATCGGTGACGCCCGGTGTTCCCCTTTCGGGACCGCTACTTAGCGGCAGGCGCCGGCACCGGCCCCCCGGAAGGGGCCTCCGGGCCCTACTGCTCCAGCACATACTCCCGACGCTCCACGGCCCGTGTCGCCAGCCACAGGAAGACGGCCGCGTAGGCGCCGAGCCAGGCCAGCGAGACCGCCATCGGGGGCGTCTCCCGGAAGAACCCTTGCAGGAGGCTCGTGATGCCCTCCGTGGGCATCGCGTGCGGCACCAGGGCCTGCAGGTAGTACGCGATGGTGAACTGCTTGAGGTAGCCGGGCAGCACCATCACGGTCGGCTCCCAGCCGAATGTGAAGACGAGCCCCAGCACCAGGGGCCGCTTGAAGAAGGCCCCGACAAAAGCGAACACGGCGCCGTAGACGGCCAGGCCGAGGCCCAGCAGGCCCAGGTCCGTCACGAGCGACATGAACGTGCCCGGGACTTCGCGGAACGGCACGACGAGGAAGTACACCAGCATGACGGCCGGCAGCACGACCAGCATCGTGCAGGCGACGTAGGCCAGGTACTTGCCGACCAGGACCGCGCCCCGCGGGATCGGCCGCGTGAACAGGTAGGTCAGCGTCTTGTCCTCCACCTCGTCGGCCATCAGCGCGGTGCCGTAGAAGACCGCCAGCACCGGCACGATAAAGCGGAGGAAGAGCATCCACATCATCACACCGAAGACGCCGATGCCGCCGACGGCGCGGCCGTTCACGCGGAGCGCGGACATGCCGAACACGTCCAGCGCCCGGACGATGACGGCCAGCACGACCGGCCCGCCCACCACCAGGGCCATGAAGATGGTGCGGCGCGACCACAGCATCTCGCCGAGCGACAGGTCGAAGACGCGGCGCGAGGCGCTCCAGAATCCCATGCTCATTGCTTCACCAGGTAGCGGAAGACGGCCTGCAGGTTGTCGTCGGGCGACTGGACTTCGTCGATGGCACCCGCCTCGCCGGTGGCGGCCAGATCGGTGAGGCGCGCATAGAAGCTGTCCGGCCGGCTGGTCTCGACCACCACGGCCCCCGGCTCGAACCTGAGGCTGAGCACGTCGTCTTCGGCGAGGAACCGGCGGGCCAGCTCGCGCGGATGGCTCCCGCGGACGTGCACCGTGTGCGGGTGCGTGTCGATGAGATCGCGAATCTGATGGACGTTCCCCTCGGCCACGATGCGGCCGTTGTTGATGAGGAGGATGTTCGACGTCATCGACTCGATCTCGTGCAGGATGTGGCTCGAGACGATGATGTGCTTGCCCGATCGAGCCCAGTCCTTCACCAGCCGGATGGTCTTGCGCCGCATCAGCGGGTCCATGCCGGTGAGCGGCTCGTCGAGGATGAGCAGGGCCGGGTCGTGCACGAGCGCCTGCGCCAGCTTCACCCGCTGCCGCATCCCCTTGCTGTATGCGCCAATCTTCTTGTCGGCGGCGCTCATCAGGTCCACCTTGTCGAGGGCCGCCTTCGCCGCCTCGAGGGCCGCACGGTCGCCGAGGCCGTTCAACCGGACGAGCGCCGTCACCCACTCCAGGCCCGTCATCCGGTCGTAGAACGCGTCCTGCTCGGGACAGAACCCGATGCGCCGGTAGATGCCCGGATTGCCCCACATCGACTCGCCGAAGACGCGGATGCTGCCCTGGCTGGGCTTCAGCTGCCCGGTCATCAGCTTCATGAAGGTGGACTTGCCCGCGCCGTTCGGGCCGAGCAGCCCGGTAATGCCCGGAGGGATGGCGACGGTCACGTCGTTCAGCCCGCTCACCTGGCCATACCACTTCGACAGGTGCTCGGCCTGGACGAGGGCCACGGTCGCGGCCGGGGGCTCACCCGGTGTCCCCGTGGCTCCCGGCTCGTGGTTCCCGGCTCCCGGCTGAATCGCGACGCTCACGTGACGATCTCCACGCCCTTGACACGACGCGCCAGGATGATCCCGGAGCCCGCGATGAGGACGACAACCGTGAGGGCGGCGAGGGCCGGCGACAGGTCGTAGCGCGGCTCCAGCCGGAAGATGACGTCCCCCAGCTGCTCGAGCGCGTCGCCGGGCGAGAGCCAGGCGAAGCCACTGGAACCGGTGATCCCGCGCAGCGCCTGGAACAGCGCAGCCGTGAAGAACATCAGGCCCGCATACATGATCCCGACGAAGCGGCTGCTCTTCGACAGCGACGAGAGCGCGAGCATGGTGGAGGACGCCAGGAGGACCTGCGCCAGCGAGAACAGGGTGATCGCCGGGAGTAGATAGGCGTTGTTGCGGATGAACGCGAAGCTGCCCGCGAAGATCGCCTGCACCAACAGCAGGCCCATTGCCGGAGCCCACGTGACGAACACGAGGAACAGGAACAGGATCGCCATCTTGCCGGCGATGTATTCGGCCGCCGTGAGGGGCTTCGACAGGTACAGCTGCAGGGCGTTTGCGCGACGGTCGTTGGCGATGAGGCCCGCCCCGACCCAGATCGTGACGAAGAAGACGAAGACCCCCTGCTGGTCGAGGAATTCGCGGAACGTCTCGCCCTTCGGCGCCAGGAACGCGGCCTGCTGGAAATTGGCCGACACGTAGATCTGGACGGCCCTCACGAGGAACGGGGCCCAGGCGAACAGCATGAGCGCGATGAACGCACGCTTGCTGATGATGGAGCGGATGCCGGCGCCGGCAATCACCTGCCAGGCGCGGCCGACCGCCGCACGCGTGCCGCCGTAGCGCCGGTAGCCCTGATCATGAATGGGCATGGCTTAGACCTCGCCCACCGCGCGCGCGAAAACATCCTCGAGCGTCGGGACACTGGGACGCAGGTGCCGCACCTGCACGCGCTCACGGGCCGCGAGCCGGAACAGCATCCGGGCACCGGGATCGGGGTCGTGCGCCGGGGTGCCGTCCATCTGCGTCATCTGCGGCCCCGGACCGAGCGTCATCTGCGGCCCCGGACTGGGCATCATCTGCGGCCCCGGACTGGGCGTCATCTGCGTTCCGGGGACGAAGACGCGGATGACGTCCTCATCCGTGTCGTGGCAGTCGAATCCCTCGTGCCGCAGCACGCCGATGAACGCGGACGGGTCACCCTTGATCCTGAGCTCGTACACCCGCCCCCGGGTGCCCTTCAACGCCTGGATGGGTCCGGCTGTCGCCACCGCGCCCTTGTCCACCACCACGACGTAATCGCACGTGTACTCCACGTCGGGCAACAGGTGCGACGAGAGAATGAGGTTGACGTTCTTGTTGTGGGCGAGGTCCCGGATGAGCTCGAGCATCTCATCCCGTCCCTTCGGGTCCATGCCGTTGGTCGGTTCATCCAGGAACAGCAGGTCGGGATCGTGCACGAGGGCCTGGGCCAGCTTGATGCGCTGCTTCATGCCCGTCGAGTAGGTCTCGAGGTTCCGGTAACGCGCCTCGCCGAGCCCGACGTAGTACAGCACTTCGTGGGCGCGTTGCATGGCGTCGGCCGGGGGCAACCCGCACAGCTGCCCGCAATAAGCAACGAAGGACACGGCATTCATACCCGGGATGTGCGAGTCGCTCTCCGGCATGTAGCCGACCCGCGCGCGGATCTCGAGCGGCGAGGCGGCGACGTCCAGGCCGAGCACACGCATCGTCCCCTTATCGGGGGTCACGAATCCGAGCAGCGTCTTGATGAGCGTGCTCTTGCCGGCGCCGTTGGGCCCGAGCAGCCCGACGGCGCCGGGCCGGAAGGCGGCGGACACGTCTTTGAGCGCCCAGTTCTTCCCGTAGCGCACACTCAACTGGTCGCACTGCACCACGGGGTCGGTCACCGGGCTGAGGTCTGGAGCGGCGGGTGGAGACGCGTCGTGCGCCATCTCGAGCATGCACTGGAGTATACGGGGCGGTGTCTCAGAGCGTTCCGCGCAGCCCGAGCGTCTCGGCCTGCTCGCGCATCGACTCGATCACGTTGGTGATGTGCTGGTCCAGCGGAAGGCCCATCAGCTCGGCACCCTTCCTCAGGTGCTCCCGGGGCACCTGGCGCGCGAACGCCTTGTCCTTCATCCGCTTGATCACGGACGAGGCTTCCAGGTCCAGCACGCTCTTGCTGGGGCGCACCAGGGCGGCGGCGGTCACGAACCCGGCCATCTCGTCGCAGGCCACCAGCGCCCGCTCGAGCGGCGATTCGGGCTCGACGCCTGTGATCTCCCAGGCGTGCGCCTGAATCGCCCGCATCACCCAGTCCGGATAGCCAAGCGACCGCAGGTGCTCGCACCCCTTGTTCGGATGATCGCCGAGTGTTGGAAACCGTTCGTAGTCGAAATCGTGGAGCAGGGCCACCACGCCCCATTCCTCCTCGTTGGCACCCTGCCGGCGCGCGTAGCCACGCACGGCGGCCTCGACGGCCAGCGCGTGCTTCCGCAGGCTCTCGCTCTGGGTCCACTCGGTCAGCAGCTGCCAGGCAGCGTCGCGGGAGACGGTCATAGGGGAAATCATATCGGGTTCGGGGGTTCTGGGCGTTCGGGGTTCGGGGGTTCTCGGGGCCTCGGGTTCTCGTGCTCGTCAAGACCCCGAAACCCCCAGCCCCTTCCGAATGACTGCCGCGGCATGGGGGTTCACGCCGTAGGCGTCGAGCTCTCCGGCGGTAACCCAGGCCAGGTCGTCGGCATCGGTTCCGGCCACCGGCTCACCCGCCGCCGCCCGGCACAGGTAGTCCACAATCACGAAATGGAAACGGACCCGGCCGTCGGCGTCGTGATGCACGCGGTCGAACGTCTCGACGATGGGGCCGACTTCCACGGACAGCCCGGTTTCCTCGAGGATCTCGCGCCGCACGGCATCGGTCAGGTGCTCGCCGAGCTCCACCACGCCGCCCGGAAGCGACCACTCGCCCTTCCGTGGCTCGTGCGCGCGCCGGACGATCAGGGCGCGGCCATCGCGAACCACCACGCCGCCGACACCCACGACCGGTCCCGAGGGATACTCTCTGGCCATATATGAAATCCCACACGGAGTATCTGACATTCAACCTGCCGGCCCGCATGGCGTTCGAGAACATCACGCCGCAGGTGGAGGCCGCGGTCCGCACGAGCGGCATCCGCGAGGGCCTCGTGCTGGTCAACGCCATGCACATCACCGCTTCGGTGTTCATCAACGACGACGAGCCGGGATTGCACCGGGATTATGCCGCCTGGCTCGAGCGCCTTGCGCCCTTCGACGCGTCGCCGACGCGCTACGCCCACAACCGCACGGGCGAGGATAACGCCGACGCGCACATGAAGCGTCAGGTCATGGGGCGCGAGGTCGTGGTGGCGATCACCGGCGGCCGGCTGGACTTCGGTCCGTGGGAGCAGGTTTTCTACGGCGAGTTCGACGGCGGCCGCGCCAAGCGCGTGCTCGTGAAGGTGATCGGCGAGTAGCTGCTCCGGGCCGGTTCAGAGCACGAGCGACGCCGCCGCGTTCAGGTCGGGTGGCGCCACGGCGCCGCGCTCCAGCTGCCGCATCCCTGCCGCGCCAATCATCGCCGCGTTGTCGGTGGAGAGCGAGATGCGCGGGATGAAGACCGGAATCTCCAGGGCCGAGCCCCGGGCGGCGGCTTCCCGACGCAGGAGGGCATTGGCGGACACCCCGCCCGCGATGCCGATCGCCCGCGCACCGTGCCAGCGTGCCGCGGCGAACGTCCGATCGACCAGCGTGTCCACGACCCGGCGCTGGAAACTCGCGGCGATATCGCGAACCTCGTCCCGCCGCAGTGACGGCGACCCGATGTCGGCCTGGCGCGCGCGCACGTGGCGGAGAACAGCGGTCTTCAGGCCGGAGAAGCTGAAGTCGAACCGCGCGTCCCGCTCCGGAGCATTGCGATCCGGGTTCGTCAGGCGGGTACCCGGCCAGTGGATGGCGCGGTCGTTCCCTTCGGCCCACAGCCGGTCGATGATCGGGCCGCCGGGGTATCCCAGGCCGAGCAACTTCGCCACCTTGTCGTACGCCTCGCCGGCCGCATCGTCGAGCGTGCGGCCGAGCAGCGCGTACTCCCCCTCCGCGCGCACGAGATAGAGGTTCGTGTGCCCGCCCGACACGACCAGTACGACGGCCGGGAGCGGGATGCGACCGTGGTCCAGCCAGATGGACTCGATGTGCCCCGCGAGGTGATGCACGGCCACGAGCGGGCGGCCGAGCGACCAGGCCACGGCCTTGGCGAAGGACACCCCGACCAGCAGCGAGCCGATGAGCCCCGGGCCCTGCGTCACGGCCAGCGCGCCGATGTCCCGCCAGCCGGCCCCGGCATCGAGCAGGGCCCGCTCGACCACGCCGCAGATGTCCCGCACGTGCTGCCGCGAGGCCAGCTCCGGCACCACGCCTCCCCACTCGCGGTGGATGGCGACCTGCGAGGCGACGACACTGGAGCGGATGGCCCACGGCCGCCCCGCATCGCCCGTCCGCTCGACAATCGCGGCGGCCGTCTCGTCGCACGAGGTCTCGATGGCGAGGAGGCGCATCAGGGGCTCGGGTGCAGGGTGCAAGGGTGCACGGGTGCAGAGGTGCGCGGTGCCGAG
>CAZLBU010000170.1:0-6493 GCA_964557815.1 uncultured Bifidobacteriaceae bacterium
ATGCGGCGCAGACGAAGGCCATTCACGATCGGGCGGCGACGCACCAGATCAACCTTCGCCGCGTCGACGACACGACCATGGGCATCGCGCTGGACGAGACGGTCACCCTGACCGACCTCGTGGCGCTCGTCGAGGCCTTCGCCCTCGCCGCCGACGTGCAGGGCGCCGTGCCGCTGGCCACGCCGGAGGACCCGCTCGCGGACCTGCCGGCGCCGCTCCGGCGGACGAGCGCGTTCCTGGCGCACCCGGTATTCAACAGCCATCGCTCCGAGACCGAGATGATGCGCTACATCCGGAGCCTGGAACGGAAGGACGTGGGGCTCGACACGTCGATGATTGCGCTCGGCTCGTGCACGATGAAGCTGAACGCCGCCACCGAGATGTACCCGGTGTCGTGGCCCGCCTTCGCGCGCATGCACCCGTTCGCCCCGGCGGACCAGGCCGAGGGCTACCGGCAGATCTGCGCGGAGCTCGAGTCAGCGCTCTGCGAGGTCACCGGCTTTGCCGCGGTCTCGCTGCAGCCCAACTCGGGCGCGCAGGGAGAGTTCGCGGGCCTGGCCGTCATCCGAGCCCACCACCAGGCGCGCGGGCAGGGGCACCGCGACGTGGTGCTCATTCCCGCGTCGGCGCACGGCACGAACCCGGCCTCGGCCATCATGGCCGGCTTCCGCGTGGTCGTGGTGGCGACGGCGCCCAACGGCAACGTGGACGTCGCGGATCTGAAGGCGAAGGCGGCGGCCCACGCCGACAAGCTGGCGGGGTTGATGATCACCTACCCGTCCACGCACGGCGTGTTCGAGGACGCCATCAAGGAGATCTGCGCGATCGTGCACGAGCACGGCGGCCAGGTCTACATGGACGGCGCCAACATGAACGCGCAGGTGGGCCTCACGAGCCCCGCGTCGATCGGCGCGGACGTGTGCCACCTGAACCTGCACAAGACCTTCGCCATTCCGCACGGTGGCGGCGGTCCCGGCATGGGGCCCATCGGCGTGGCCGCGCACCTGGCGCCGTACCTGCCCGGCCATCCGCTCGCGGCCGTGGGTGGCGGGAAGGCGATCCCGGCCGTGTCGGCGGCGCCCTGGGGGAGCGCGAGCATCCTGCTCATCTCCTACGGCTACGTCCGCATGCTCGGGGCGCAGGGGATGATCGACGCCACGCGCCACGCCATCCTCAACGCCAACTACATCAAGGCACGGCTCGAGCCGCACTACCCGGTGCTCTACACGCGCGAGAACGGCCGCGTGGCCCACGAGATGATCTTCGACCTGCGCGCCTTCAAGGCGAAGGGCGTGGACGAAATCGACGTGGCCAAGCGCCTGATGGACTACGGATTCCACGCGCCGACGATGTCGTTCCCGGTCGCGGGCACCCTGATGGTCGAGCCGACCGAGAGCGAGCCGAAGGCGGAACTGGATCGCTTCTGCGACGCGCTCATCGCCATCCGGCAGGAGATCGAGGAGGTCATCACCGGCGCCGCGGATCCGAAGGACAACGTCCTCAAGAACGCGCCGCACACCGCCGCGGTGGTCACCGCGGACACGTGGACGCACCCGTACTCGCGCGAGAAGGCGGCCTTCCCGCTGCCGTGGGTGAAGGCCGGCAAGGTGTGGCCCGCCGTCGGGCGCATCGATAACCCGTACGGCGATCGGAACCTGGTCTGCATCTGCCCGCCAATGGAGAGCTACGCCTGAGCAGGTGAAGAACGAGACGGGAAGGGTGAGAAGGTGACGTTGAGAACGGGAGAGTAGAGCGCAAGCCCAGGGTATCGAAGGGTCCGGTCTTTCAGACCTCAAGCCCCAAGCCCCAAGCCCCAAGCCCCAAGACCCAAGACCCGGTGATGCGGATCCTGAACGCCGACCAGATGCGCGAGGCCGATCGCGCGACCATTCACGACGTGGGCATCCCTTCCATCGTCCTGATGGAGAACGCCGGGCGGCAGGTCGTGGCGGCCATCGAGTCGCTCTACGACGACCTCGCCGAGCGGCGGGTGGCCGTCATCGCGGGGAAGGGCAACAACGGCGGCGACGGGTTCGTCGTGGCGCGCACGCTGCACCAGCGCGGCGTGGACACCACGGTGTTCCTGGTCGGACAGGTGGCCGAGGTGAAGGGCGACGCTCGCACGAACCTCGACATCCTCGGGCGCCTCGGCGTCACCGTCGTCGAGGTCGCAGACGAAGGCGCCTGGGAGCTGCACTTCTCCGAGATCAGCCAGCACGACCTGCTCGTCGACGCGCTGTTCGGCACCGGCCTCAAGACGGCGCTTTCGGGCCTCCACGAGACCGTCGTCGCCGACCTCAACGGCAGCGGCATTCCGATCGTCTCGATCGACCTGCCCTCGGGGATGTCGGCCGACACGCCGGATCTCATCGGGGACTGCGTGGAGGCGTCGGTCACGGTCACCCTCGGCGCCCCGAAGCTGCCGCTCATCCTGCCGCCGGCGGAGCAGAAGTCGGGCGAGGTGGTCATCGCCGACATCGGCATCCCCATGGGCGTCATCGATCAGCTCGAGGGCCCGCACATCGAGCTGGTCACGCGGGAGCGGCTGCGGCCCCTGGTCGCGCCGCGCGCGCCGGACTCGCACAAGGGCGACTACGGCCGCGTGCTCATCGTGGCCGGCTCGGTGGGGAAGACCGGCGCGGCCGCGCTGGCGGCCCAGGGGGCGCTGCGCTCCGGGGCGGGGCTGGTGACCGTGGCGTGCCCGCGCGCCTGCCAGCCCATCGTCGCGGCCCACGGGCTCGAGTACATGACGGAGCCGCTCGACGAGACCCCGGCCGGGACCGTGCACTTCGCCGCTGCGGAAACCGTGCTGGGGCTCGACGCGGACGTCCTGGTGGCGGGCCCCGGCCTCGGCCGCGGGGAAGGCGTGGCCACCTTCGTGCGCGAGATCGTGGAGAAGAGCGAGGCGCCGCTGGTGCTCGACGCCGACGCGCTCAACGCCTTCGCCGACGAGCCGGCCGCGCTGGTCGGGCGCGAAGGCCGCGACATCATCATCACGCCGCATCCCGGCGAAATGGCCCGCCTGGCCGGGTGCACGGCCGACGACGTGCAGGCGGATCGGCTTGGGATCGCGAGCGACTTCGCGCGCCGGCACAAGCTCTACGTCGTCTTGAAGGGCTACCGCACGCTCATCGCCACGCCGGCGGGCCGGGTGTTCGTGAACCCGACCGGGTCGCCGGGCATGGCCACCGGCGGGACGGGGGATGTGCTCTCGGGGATGCTCGGCGCGTGGCTGGCGCAGCTGCTCGACGCCGAGGCCGCGTGCCGCCTGGCGGTGTACCTGCACGGCGCCGCGGGCGAGCTGGCCGACGCCGACACCGGCGAGGTCTCGATGACAGCGGGTGATCTCGCGGACCACATCGGGGACGCCGTGCTCGAGCTGAGCGCCCGGCGGCGCGTGCCCGCGCGCGGCGCGCAGGAGGAATGACCGGCACCTTCCGCTCGAGCTCGGAGGCGGAGACCCGTGCGATTGCGGCGCGCCTGGCTGCGGACCTCCGGCCGGGGGCAGTGCTGCTCATCTCGGGGGATCTCGGGGCGGGGAAGACTGCCTTCGTGCGCGGCCTCGCCGAAGGCCTCGGCGTGGATCCCGCCGAGGTGGCCAGTCCCACCTTCACGCTCGTTCATGAGTATCGCGGCGGGCGCCTGCCGCTCATCCACGTGGACGTCTATCGCCTGGAGACCGCGGATCTCGACGAGATTGGCCTCGACGCGGACCTGGCCGCGGAAGGCATCGTGGCGGTGGAATGGCCCGAGCGCCTCACGCGAGCGGTGCCCGGCGCGACTCGCATCACCATCGAGGACGCCGGCGGCGACGAGCGCGTGGTGAACGTGTCACGGGAACACTAAGGCCACGAAGGGTTCTTCTTCGAGTCCTTCGTGTGCTTCGTGTTCCCGTGGACCGCTACTCCATGCGGTAGTTGGGCGATTCCTTGGTGATGGTCACGTCGTGGACGTGGCTCTCGCGGAAGCCGGCGCTGGTGATGCGGATGAACTTCGCGTCGCGCTGCAGGGCGGGGATGGTGGGCGTGCCGCAGTAGCCCATGCCGGCGCGCAGGCCGCCCATGAGCTGGTGGATGACCATGGCCATGCTGCCCTTGTGCGGCACACGGCCCTCGATGCCCTCGGGCACCAGCTTCTCCATACCCTTGCCGGCCGGGCTGGTACCGCTCTCGAGCTCGAAGTCGTCCTGGAAGTAGCGGTCGCGGGAGCCCTTGCGCATGGCGCCGATGGATCCCATGCCGCGGTACTCCTTGAACGTGCGGCCCTGGTAGAGGATGAGCTCGCCGGGGCTCTCGTCCGTGCCCGCGAACAGGTTGCCGATCATCACCGAGCTCGCGCCCACGGCCAGCGCCTTGACGACGTCGCCCGAGAAGCGGATGCCGCCGTCGGCGATCACCGGAACGTTGTGCCGCGCCGCGGCTTCGGCGCACTCGGCGACGGAGGTGATCATCGGCACGCCGATGCCCGCGACGACGCGCGTGGTGCAGATGGACCCTGCGCCGATTCCCACCTTCACGCCGTCGACGCCAAGGGCAATGAGCGCCTCGGTGGCCTCGGCCGTGGCCACGTTGCCCGCGATGAGGTCGACGTCCGGGAAGGCGCGGCGGAGCGTCCTCACCATGTCCAGCACGCCCTGCGAGTGGCCGTGCGCCGTGTCGATGACCAGCACGTCCACGTGCGCGTGCACCAGCGCCTCGGCGCGCTGCACCGTGTCGCGCGCGATGCCGACGGCGGCGCCGCAGCGCAGGCGGCCGAGGGAGTCCTTGCAGGCGTTGGGGTACTTGATCGCCTTCTGGATGTCCTTGACGGTGATGAGGCCCTTCAGCCGGTAGTCCTGGTCCACGACCAGGAGCTTCTCGACCTTGGCCTCGTGCAGGATCTCGCGGGCCTGGTCGAGCGTCGTGCCGACGGGGACCGTGAAGAGGCGGTCCTTCGTCATCACCTCTGACACCGGGCGGTCCACGTTGGTCTCGAAGCGCAGGTCGCGGTTGGTGAGGATGCCGACGAGGTGGCCTTCCTTGCTGCCGTCCTCGGTGATGGGGACGCCCGAGATGCGGTAGCGGCGCATCAGCTCCAGCGCCTCGAAGATGCGGGCGGTGGGGGAGAGGGTGATCGGGTTGACGATCATGCCGCTCTCGGATCGCTTCACGCGGTCGACCTCGGAGGCCTGCTGCTCGATGGGCAGGTTCTTGTGGATGACGCCCAGGCCGCCCTGCTGCGCCATGGCGATGGCCATCTCGGACTCGGTGACCGTGTCCATGGCGGCGCTGAGCAGCGGGACGTGCAGGGGGATGTTGCGGGTGAGGCGCGTGCTGACGTCCACCTGCGCGGGCAGCACGGTGGAGTGGCGGGGAACCAGGAGGATGTCGTCGAACGTGAGGGCGGTGGTGAGCGCCGTGTCGAGGCGCGTGGCAAGGGTTCGTTCTTCCTTGAGTTGTGTGCTCATTGCTTACGCTGCCCCATGACACTTCTTGTATTTCTTGCCCGAGCCGCACCAGCACGGATCGTTGCGGCCGATCTTCGGCTCGTCGCGCTTGACGGTCTTGATGGGGGCATCGTCGCCTCCCACGCGCGCCGGGGTGGGGGCCGCGGCGGCCCTGGTGATGTCGCCCGCGGGCGCGGCGGCTTCGGCGCGGCGCGGCGCGAAGACCGAGGCCGATTCCTCCGCCGGGTTGTTGTAGCTGAGGGCCTGGCGCCGGACGGGCTGGCGCACCGGCGCGACCGGCGGCGCCTCGCCTTCACCCTGGATCACCGGCTTGATCCACCAGAGGTAGCGCACCACCTCTTCCTCGATGCGGCGCCGCATGTCCTGGAAGAGCTGGAAGCTCTCCTTCTTGTATTCGACCAGGGGATCCCGCTGGCCGTAGCCGCGCAGGCCGATGCCTTCCTTCAGGTGGTCCAGCGAGTAGAGGTGATCCTTCCACTGCCCGTCCACGATCTGGAGCATCAGGTTGCGCTCCACGTCCGCGAGAATCTCGCGGGGGACGATCTGCTCCTTCTCGGCGTAGCGGGCCTGGATCTTCTCCCAGAGCGCGTCGCGCAGCTCGGCTGCGCCGAGCTGGTCGAAGGCGATGGCCCGGTAGTCGTCCTCGGTGAGGGCGAAGAGCTGCGTGAGGTCGCGCTGCAGTGCCGGCACGTCCCATTCCGCGACGTCCATCTCGGCGCCGGCGAAGAGGTCCATCTTCTCGTCCAGCAGGTCCTCGGCCGTGGCCATCAGGTAGCCGCGGGTGTCGGTGACCTCTTCCTCCGTGACGTGCACCTGCTGCTCGAGGATCTCGCGGCGCAGCGTGTAGACGCTCTCACGCTGCTTGTTCATCACATCGTCGTACTCGAGGAGGTGCTTTCTGACGGAGAAGTTCTGGGCCTCGACCTGCTTCTGCGCGCGCTCGATGGCGCGCGTCACCATGCCGGCCTCGATCGGCACGCCCTCTTCCATGCCGAGGCGCTGCATCAGGCCCGAGATGCGATCCGATCCGAAGATGCGCATCAGGTC